>NZ_JADDIL010000018.1:0-125941 GCF_020826795.1 Microtetraspora sp. AC03309
ATGACCGGAGACGGTCACGTACGGATCTGTGGGGGCCGGGAGGTGCGATTCCTCCCGGCTACCCGGCACAGTTCCACCCCGTGAAATCTAGTGAATAAGCGCATTTTGCGGGAAGGGTGACGGCGATCCCGGGGCGTTAGGCCCCGGACAAAGGTGATCGTGTAGATGGGGCCGCGTGGGCTCTCGGCTTGCCATCCTTAGTCGTCGGGTCCGACACGTCCAGGCGTGCGTGAAGTGGCGCGCGCCAAGTCGATTGTGGGCGCTGTCACGTGTACGTCCGGATTGGCCGCCCAGAACGCATCGATGATCTGGCCGGCGACGCGCCTTGTACGCTCACCGGGAGTCTTGGCTCATTCGCGGATGCGAAGGCTCAGTTCACGGGTCACGACGATGCGAGACACGCGCATAGGAACGACGGAGGCCGGTGACGGATCAGATTTCGGCACGGCCCAGGAACCACTCGATGCCGCCGACAAACAATGCGGACCCTGGCCTCGGGGTGGCCCAGTCAGAGTAGCGGCAGTGCCCGGCCTACCGACGTTCTCGCTCTGAGCCGTAGTGCCGCCGACGCCTCGATCACCGCATGTGCTTGAGGCGGTGGGACGGGCGATTCGCCAGGCGATCCAGGGATTACCAGGCGATCCAGGGGCTTTCCGCACCGCCGCCGAAGGCGGCCGTTCCGGTTTTCCTCCAGCGTTGGCGGACGTCGTGCTTTGCTCCGGTACGCGGGGCCGTGGTGGTGAACGGGCCGCAGGTGACGATCGCGCCGTCGTTCGAGGGGGAGACACCCGAGCAGATGAAGGGTTGTGAGACGTTGGCATCGGCGTCGGTGTCGTACAGCTGGATGTGGATGTCCGACTGGACCGAACTGGCTCCTCTGATCCGCCCGAGCAGGTAGAAGACGTCTCCCACCATGGCCATGCAGGGCGACATCTCCGTGCCCGTGCCGGTGCCTGTGGAGATCCACGACCGGCATCGCCAGTTCGGCTTGGTGTCCTGGCCCGTGGCGTCGACGGTGGTCTTCTCGTCTGCCTCCGGATCGGCCGCCACGGTCGCCGATCGGTGGGGTTGGGGTGTCCGGTTACGCCGTGTCGCGGGTTTCGTGGGGCTCGGCTTGGTGGGTGGTTCGGTGACAGCCGGTTCCGGAGTACGACTTCGCGCGGGCCGTGGCTTCGGGGTCGGCGTGGGCGAGTCTTCCGTCGAATCGGATGGGGTCGGGGTCCCGGCCGCGCCGAGCGCACTGTCGACCGATTCCGTCGATGCGCCGGCATTCCCCGTGGCCCCGGCGTCCGGGGCCCGCCATGGAGCGATGACGGTCACCACCGCCGCGCTGAGCCCGAGGGCCGTGGCGGTCGCCGCGGTGACGATCAGCCGTCGCCGGGAGCGCCCGCGCAGTGCCGAGGACACGGTCTCCTCGCCCGGCCGGGATCGCTCGCCGGTACGGGAATCCGGACCGGCGGGGGAGATCCCGTCCGCGCGTGGGGCGTCGGCCGTACGGGCAGCGGGGCGGGAGGCGTCCACAGCGGCCGGGTCCGTACGGGAGGCCTGTACGGGGAAGCCCGCGGACGGGAGGGGTTCGGAGGTGGCGGACGGGGCCTCCCCCCGAGTGACCGGAGGCAGGGCGGGCAGCCCCGCCAGCGAGGGGGTGGCCCGGTGCAGCATCGTCGCCACGTCCCCGATGGCGGGGCGTTCGGCCGGATCCTTCGCGGCGCAGGCCCAGATGGCCGACCACAGGGCGTCGGGCATGCCGGGCAGCCGCCGTGGCATGGCGGTCGCGTGTTGCCTGAGCAGGGCCATGGGGTGGTCGCCGACGAACGGCGGGCGTCCGGCGAGCAGCTCGTAGAGGATCAGGCCGACGGCGTACACGTCCACCGCGGGGGTGGGGGCGCTGCCGTCGGCCACCTCGGGAGGCAGGTACGCGGGCGTGCCGATGATCGAGGTGGTCTGGGTGAGACCCGGGCCATGGATGATGCGGGCCACGCCGAAGTCCGTCAGCCGTACCTGTCCGGTGGTCCCGTCGAGCAGGATGTTTCCTGGCTTGATGTCGCGGTGCACGACGCCCTCGGCGTGCGCGGCCGCCAGCGCGTCGGCGACCTGGGCCATCAGCCGGGACGCTTCGGCCGGCGGCAGCGTGCCGTACTGGCGGAGCAGGGTGCGGAGGTCTCCGCCCTCGACGAGGTCCATCACGAGGGCGAGGCGCTCTCCCTCGATGACGAAGTCGCGTACGGTGACGATGTTGGGATGGCGCAGAGTCCGCATCACGTTGCGTTCCTGCACGAACCGCAGGACCAGGTCCTGGTCGCCGGTGAGGCTGTCGCGCAGCATCTTCACGGCCACGGTCTCGCCGGTCTCCCGGTGCCGCGCTCGCCAGACGGTGCCCATAGCACCGGCGCCGATCTCGTCGAGAAGCACGTACCGGCTGCCCAGAGACGCGTCGGACCCACCCGTAGCCATGGTCTGCCTTCCCCCTCGAACAGGTGGAGATCACAATAGTCAGGTTGCTCCGAACCGAGGAAGATCGTCACAAATGTTCGGTCAGCTGCCGGCGGGGGCTGTTCGCCCTTTCGATCACCTCCTCGGTGGTGAGCGCCGCTCTGGGGTGGTGGCTCAGGCACATCGGCACCCGTACCTTCACGAACGGCGCTCCCTCGGCGGCCGCGTAGAACTGTCCGGAGCCGAGCCGCGAGATCTCGTCCACGCCGCTGCCCTTGGCCTGGGCGATCTCCTTCGCGGCGGCGATCTGGACCGGGCTGTTCAGCAGGCCGAAGAACTGGGTGGCCGCGTTTCCGGGGATCTGGTTGTGCAGCCCCTTGGGCGCCTGGGTGGCGAACACCAGGCCGAGGCCGTACTTGCGGGCCTGGGACGCGAGCGCCAGCGTGCTCCGGGTGCACGGGGTCAGGACGCTGGAGGGGGCGAACGTCTGCGCCTCGTCCATCACGAACAGCCCGCCGAGCGGCCGGTCGCCGGCCGGGTTCCGCTTGATCCAGGCGAACAGTGCCATCTGGAGCTGGTTGACGAAGCTCTGCCGTTGCTCGTCGCCCTGCAGGCCGACGAAACTGATCACGGAGATCCGGGCCCGCTTGCCTTCGGGGGGCGTCAGCAGTAGACCGGGGTCCACCGGTGTCCCCTGGCCGCCGAACATCGGGTCAAGGACCATGGCGGCCGTCAGGGTCTGGGCCAGATCGGCCGCGATCCGTGTCGCGCCGTCGAGCTCGCTCGCTCCTTCGGGCAGCGCCGACAGCAACTCGACGAGACCTTTCAGGCCGGTCGAACCCCGCCGTCCGTAGTATCTGAGCGCCTCCCGCAGTACGGCCTGGCCGCGCTGGGCCTTGTGCGTGTTCGCGCCCAGCCTGGCGCGCGGCACGATGGAGGCGACCGCGACGTCCAGGGCCGCGTCGAACTCGTCCGGGTCGTCGGCGACGCTCGCGAAGTCCGGCAGCGGCTGGAAGCTGAGCGGACGGCCCAGCTTCCTGCGCGGAGTCCAGACCACCACGTCGGTGTTCGCCAGGTAGTCCTCGGCCCGTGCCGCGTCCCCTTCGTCCCAGTACGGCGGATGCTCCGGCCACGGGTCGCCCAGGCGGGCCAGGTCGTTGTTCGGATCGAGCACGATCGCGGACACGCCCTGGAGCGCGCATTCCTCGATCAGGCGGCGGATGAGTACCGTCTTCCCCGACCCGGATCCCGCGAAGATCGCGGTGTGCTTCCTGAGCGCCTCAAGGTCCACGCGCATCGGTGCGCCACCGGCCGTGGCCCTGCCGATCGTGACGTACGGCACGGTGGCCGGGCCCGATTCCGTACGCGGGGACGCGGCGGAGCGGGCGCTCGGCGGGGCGGGCTCTTCGGGAGCGTCCGGGCCGGTGTGGACTTCCGGAGCGGCCTGCCCGGAGTGCCCGGACTGGGTGGCCTGCCCGGTCTGGCCGGACTGGCCGGACTGGGGCACCCCCTCGGCCCGGTCACTTCGGGCCGTAGCGCGGCGTTCCGATGCGCTTGTCGGTTCCGATGTGCCAGAGGGTGCCGGGGCCGTCCCGGAGGCGGTCGTCACCGTCGGCGCGGCGAGAATGGGGGCCACGGGGACGGCGGTGGCGGTGGGACCATCAGGAACGGTCCACACGTCCCCCAGTGCCTCGTTGAACAGCTTGATGTCCGAGGCCGGTTTCCGGGAGGCGAGCCAGGGGCGCAGGCCGGGAGGATCCTCGTCGATCAGGGTCCGGAGCGCGGCCATCATCCTGAGGTCCTCGGTGTCGAGAGCGAGGGTCCTGCCACCCGCCCGCTCGAATGCGGCGAGCGCCTCACGGGTGCGGGGTCCGCTCGCCCACGCGGCGTTGCGCAGGACGAACAACCGCCGCTTGGGCACCTCGGCGTCCAGGCCCGCCTTCACACAGGCGTTGCGAAGCCGGTTCAGCGCGGCGATGGCGTTCTCCGAGGCGATCGCGCGGAAGGCCCAGTGCGCCTCGTCCTCGGTGTTCTCGTCCAGCGTCCGGCGCAGGCGCGCGTGCAGCGGAGGCTTCGAGCTCGGCGGGGGATCCTGGGTGAACTCCCGCCCGGCGTCGCCGAGCCCCGCGATCCAGGCGGTGAGCCCGGCCGACAGGAGCGCGGGCATCGCCACATCCTCCGTCGCGGGCGACTGCGCCGTGCGGATGTCCACGACCTTCCTCAGCTCCGCGAACCGGGTGTCGAGTACGGCGAGATCCTCTGGCGGCGTGATCGGCTTGGGGTGCGGCACAGGCGTGACGGACCGGCCGAAGTGCTCCAGTTCCCTGATCTCCTCGTCGATCAGGCAGGACCGGATGTGGTTGTCGATCTCGATCAGCAACTGGCGCGGGGTGAAGTCCGGTGCGTCCTCGAACGCGCTCGACGCGACGGGCCAGGTGGGGTGGGGCGGCTCGAAGCCGACCGCCCCGAACTGCGCCTCGAACCGTTTCGCGACCAGGAGTCGGCCGGTCTCGGCGTCAGGGATCGTCTTGAGCTGGACGGCCTGCCTGAACCGGTCCTGGACCGTGTTGGTGGCGAATGTCTCGATGAGCACCCACGTGGTGGGGATGCAGGACACCACGGTCAGTGTCCGGCGGGTGATCTCCCGCAACGCCATCAGCCCGCCTGCGACCTGCTCGATCGTCATCATCTCGCGCCAGTCCGGGACCATCTCGCCGCTGGCGGAGATCGATGCCTGCGACATGAGCATGTCGATCTGGTCGACCGCGATGACGGATGGCCCGACGACGGCCATGAGGTGCGACAGATCACGGACGATCTGCTCGGGTGCCTTGTGGATCTGGCGGATGCCCCACTGCGCGCGCTCGCCCGGCTCCTCCTCCGGAGCGGAGGACAGGAAGGAGTCCCCGATGTCCTGTGCGTTCAGATCTTGGGAAGCGAGCAGCACGAGCGCTCTCGCGGTGTCCTGGGTTTCCCGGCCGAGTTGCTTGTCATGGCGGCGTAGCGCCTCGATGAATATGTCGAGGTTCTCCTTCGAGAGGGCCGTCTTCCCGGCGAGGGCGCGCCGGACCATCCGGGAGGGGACATCGATCAGCGACGTCAGCCGCTCCAGGAAGATCGTGAGCTGGCTCTCCCCTTCGCTTCGCTCACGCGACAGGCTGTCCAGCATGGATACGACGACGCTCTCCCAGAACCCCTTGGCGTCCAGCAGGCTGACCAGGAAGAAGTAGCCGCCGTCTTGTTGCACCTTCTCCCGGAGCCAACCGAGCATGTGCGTTTTGCCGCTGCCGCGCTGCCCCTGGACGACAACGCCGATGGGGTTGGCGTCCCGGCTGTCCCTGGCTTCGGCCACTCCGTTGAGAAGAATCCGGGCGGTGCGCCGGTGCAGGCCCTCGACGTGGAACGGTGACGGGCGCCATACGTCATCGGGGACGTGCGCGTAGTTGAACCTGAGGGCGCCAAGGGCGCTCAACTCGCGGTTCGTCATCGTGTTCCGATCGAAAGAGAGTGCTTGCTCTGGTTGCCGATGACCACCGCCGCCTCTCGATCTTGCTGGGTGAGCGCCTTCTGGTTGGCTTCCGGGTCGATGTGCACGTCCGGCATGCGATTCATCTGCCTGAGTGCCTCGTCGACGTCCGCTCTCGGCGCGTCGCCGAGCAGTGGGCGGAGCTTGGTGAGGCTCACCCAGGCGCCGGGCTCCCTGGCCAGGTCGGCGTACGCGGCCCGGATGCGGGTCACAAGGTCGGTCTCCGAGCCCGATGCGGTCGTGATCGGGGAGACCGCGGACGGCACTTCCTTCGGCGTGGAAGAGGTCGGCGTCGCCTGCCGGTCGGAGGAGGCCAGGCCGCCGGAGGTGGTGATGGACGCGTCGTGCGCGGCGGAGGACGTCCCGTTCGGAGATACGGGCGCGCTCCCGTGGTTCCCCGTAGGAGTGAGAACGTCGCCATGCTCCGCCGAGGCGGGCTCCGCGTCGTTCCGGGGCGGGAAGATGTCCGAATACCTCTGGTCGGTCCGGTCCAGGAACCGCTGCAGGCCGGCGGCCAGAGCGAGCGCGGTGGCGGCCGCCAGCTTCCCGCCACCCTTGGGCGGCATTTCGATGCCCGCCCGCACCTCCTCGGCGACGCGGGCCCAGCCCTGATCGGTCAGCACATGGACGTAGGAACGGCCCTGCTTCCAGCTCTCGACCAGCTTGAGATCGTTCAGTTTCCGCCGTTCCTTGCCACTGAGCGTCACGTGATAGCGCGCTTCGAGTTCCGGGTTGGAAATCTCCTCGGCCTCGGCCATCAGCAGCAGCAACATGGCGATATCGGGGAACGTCAGCGCCTTTTCCGGCATGTCTTATCCTTTCGGGGCTCCCAGGCGACGGTCCTGGAGGAACCGCTCTATCTGGTGAATCGCGGATTTCGTGTCATTCATGATCTGGTCGTTGGTGAATCGCAGAACGGCGTAGCCGTCGATCTGCAGCCGCACGTCCCGTTGCCGGTCCAGCGCGTACTTCATGGGGCGGAGGTGCTCCGGCCCGTCGATCTCTACGACGCATCGTTCGTCGCGCCAGAGCAGGTCCAACCGGATGGGATTGGCGAGCGGATGCGACTGGTAGGTCTGGTTCCACGCGCGCCCGATCGCCCATTCGCAGGGGGCGAGCGCCTTTTCGAGTGCCTGCTCGACGGCGCTTCCCGGGTGCGGTCTCCCGGCGACGGCGGGGAATCCGAGTGTCCGTGTGACCAGCGCATCGGTCGATTCCTGTAGGTCGCCGGTGACGGCCGCCAGGTCGGCGGGCAGTCGCACGGCTCGCGTCTCGACGCGATCGACGGAGTTCAGCGGGGCACCGGTCAGCCAGACGCCGAGGCCGCCACGGTGCGCGAGCCACTCGCAGGCGCCGACGAGGATCTCCTCCGCGATCGGGGAAAGGCCAGGCGGCACGCCCATGAGGATCGACGCGTGCGCCCGGTGGAAGCTGGCGGCGAGCACTCGGGCGAGCCCGGCGGCCCGCGTCTCGGGAGCGAACCTCGTCCGGCCTCCCGGGCGGACGCTTGTCCCGGAAGGGGCGGGCGCCAGGGTGTCACCGGTCCGGGCGGCGCCGTTGAGGGCTGAGCCACGAGGCGCGGACGGCCTGCCGCCCCTGGGGAGTCCACAACCTGTGGACAAATCGGCGGGAGGGGCGGCGGCCCCGCGGAGGGAGATCTCGGCCAGGTCGGCGAGGAAGGGACCGAAGTGGCCGGTCGCCGACGCCGCGCGCAGGGCGAGGGCCCGTACGGCGGGCACGCCCGCGCCTCCGGGGCCGTCGATGCCGTCCGCCCCCGGCAGCCACACAGGGAACAGACCGACGGCCGCTGTTTCCAGCTCGTCCAGCATCGAGGCCACCAGGTCGGCTGTGGACGGGGCCTCGTGCGCGATGTACGTGACGATCGCCGGGGCGTCGTCGGGCAACGGGTCGATCGACAGGGAGAGGGCCTCCATGCCGGCCCCTTGGAGGCGCGCGACGCGGCCTATGGGCAGCTCTCCCCACGACCACGCCACGGGTTACCTCTGATGTCCGGATGTATCGGTTTGGCTGAGGTTATCCGGCTCTTTATTGATGTGTAGGTCTTTTGCCCGAGCTGTTGGAATTCGCCAGACTTTCCGCGTTCGGGATATCCGTGGGCGTGTCGCGATTGTCGAATCCAGATGCAGGACCGTTCAGCGGCCGGTGTCGGTGCGCCACGCCCACCAGGAGTAGACGATCGGGCCGAACCCGGAGACCGCAGCTCCGGTGAGGAGGATCGCGAACAGCGCGGGGAGCGGGAGGACGAAGGCCGTGGCCAGGAGTACCACGCCGACCCCGGCGAAGAGGAATCCCGCCAGGCGGTTGGCGCGCCTCCAAGCCAGGTCGCTGTCGAGGGTCCACGGCGTGCGCACGCCCGCGATCCAGTTGCTGCGCGACTTGGGCAGGTAGTTGCCCAGCACCAGGAAGAGCGCGCCGACCAGGGCCACGACGATCCGGGCCACGGGAAGGTCTCCGCCGGCCGCGTTGACGACGCTCACGGCGTGCAGGACGGTGAGCAGGACCAGCGTGCCGATCCAGGAGGCGAGGTACACGTGCCGGGATCGCGCCATGTTCCCCCGCCTCGGCATCAGGCGGGGGGAGATGACGAAGAACAGCCCGAGTGCGAGGGTGATCAGGGGGACTGTCAGCAGGGCCTCCGTCTTCCCGCCGAAACGGTCGGCCTCGCCGGAGATCCCCCAGTGCATCGGGATCCGCGCGTCGTCGGGGAGGGTGGTCCAGCCCCAGACGGAGATCCCGGCCGACAGCAGCAGGGCGGCGGCGGTGGCGATGACGCCGGGGCGGATGTTCAGCCGGTCCTCGGTCACGGCGTTCTCGGTCATGGGGGTCCTTTCCTCGTCGTGAGGGGGGCCGGGGTGTGTCTGGGGAGCGCTCCTTATGACCGGTCCGGTTCTGGGGGCTTGGATGAGTCGATCTTGAAGAGGTCGAGGAGCGCGGCCAGTGACTCCTCCAGCAGGGAGAGTTGGAGGCTGTAGACGATCGAGGTCCCGTGCCGCTCTCCGATGACCAGGCCGGCCTCGCGCAGCACCCTCAGGTGGCCGGAGAGCGTGGGCTTGGCGATGTCGAAGTGGGTGGCGATCTCTCCCGCCGGCCGGTCTCCCTGCCTCAGCAGCGCGATGATCTGCCGGCGCGTGGGGTGCGCCAACGCCTCATAGACGAGATTCATCGCTGTTTCCCTTATTAGGCAACAAGCGAATTATATCCTGGTATGACGTCGAGGAGGCGTAGGGGGCTCACCCGCGACGGAAGGCGTGATCAGAGCCGGCCCTTGCCCTCCGAGGGCGTCACACGATCCGCGGGGACGCCGCGAGCCGGATCCCGATGTGGCTGTGGGTGCCCAGCAGCCACGCCGCGCTCACGTAGACCGACACCGTGGAGCCGCCGACGATCTGGGCCACCATCGACACGGGGAACCACATCCCCGCGAGCAGCGGCAGCCAGCGCAGCGCCCCCTGGTAGCGCCGGGTCACCGCGACCGCGACGCCCAGGACGAGCATGCCGATCTGGCTGAGCGGCCAGCTGGCGTCGAGGATCAGCAGCGCGAGCGGAAAGTCGTCGTAGGTGGCGTACCCGAAGGACAACGCGTTCACGAGGAACGCGACGGGCAGCAGCACGAGCAGACCGGCCGGGATCACCCGGCCCCAGCGGTCGCCCGTCCCCCGGGTCCGCAGCACCACCTCGACCAGGGCGAAGACTCCCACGACGAACAGCATGCCGGTGATGCTGTCGAGCGTCTGGATGCCCTCCTGGATCTTGTCTCCGACGATGACGGTGCCGGCGGCCCAGGCGGCCGCGCCCACGGCGAGCAGCACCCCGGCGAGGCGAACCCGCCCCGGGGAGATCGCGGGCGCCACAGCCGAGGGGCGGCTGGAGCTGTCCTCCGGGTTGACGTTGCTGGGCTGGATGTGCACGGACATGGTCGTCCTCCTCGATCGCTGGGGTTCCCACCGTCCCCGCGACCTGTCCCGGGCGGCCAGTGAGCAGCGCCACGCGCCGCGTCCCCGGCCGGCCCGCCCCGGTCAGGGACCCGTGTCCCGGATCGACGGGGACACCGCTCCCGTGACGGCGCGGCGGGTCGCGTGGCACGCTGAGCGTCGTGTCCGGCCCTCCCCGCGCGCTTCCCCCGGCGATCCACCACGAGAGCTCCCGAGCGCCCCGCCGTACCGCGTCGGCCGCGATCGTGGTCGCGGCGCTGTCCGTCGTCGCCGCCGCGCTCGCCACATGGGCCGACATGGCGGCCGGTCCCGGACCGCGACCCGAGCCGTTCGACTGGGCCGTCTGGTCCTCCACGGTCCCCGGCGTGGCCCTCGCGGCCGCCGGTGGCGTGCTCGCCCTCCGGCTGCCCCGCCATCTCATGACCTGGCTCCTGATCGGCGGAGGCGCCGTGGCGTGCGCCAACGGTCTCGCCGCCGCGTACGCGGTGCTTTCCCTGACCGGGCACGGAGGGACGCTGCCGCTGACCCCGGTGGCCGTGTACGCCGCGGCGCGGCTGGGGCCGCTGCTGAACCTGGTCCCGCCGCTCGTGCTGCTGTTCTTCCCCGACGGCCGCCTGCCGTCGCCGCGCTGGAGATGGGCCGCGTCGCTCTCGCTCGGCTCCATCGGTCTGGCGATCCTCGTCTTCCTCACGTTCCCCTGGCGGATCGAGTCCACAGCGAGGACGTGGCCGGGGATCGACCTCCCGCTCCCCCCGATCCCGGACGACATCTGGCGGGCGGCCATGGCCGTCGCGCCCGTCCTGCTCGTGCCGAGCCTCCTCGTACCGGTCGCGGCGTTCGCGTGGCGGTTCAGAGGGTCCTCGGGTGTGCGCCGCGCGCAGCTCCGCTGGATGCTGCTCGCCGCGCTGCTGAACGGGGTCCTCACCCTGATACCCATGCTGGTCCGGGGGCTGCCGCAGGATCTCGCGTTCGTCGCCTCCCTGGTCGCGATCGCGGCGGCCGTCCTGGTGGCGGTCGGCCGGTACCGGCTGTACGACATCGACCCGGTGCTCAACTGGACCCTCCTGTACGGCGGTCTCGCGGTCGCGGTGGTGGTGATCGACGTCCCGGTCTTCGTGGGGCTGGGCGCGCTCATCGACGAGCCGGTCGCGGCCGTACTCGCGGCGGCCGTGGTGGCGGTCGTCTACGCGCCGCTGCGCACCCGCGCCCGCCGGTGGGTGAACCGCGTACTCGCCGGGGGGAGCGAGCCGTACGACGTGGTCTCCGTGCTCGCCCGGCGGCTGGAGGACTCCGTGGGCCCCGACGAGCTGCTGCTCGAGGTGGCCAGGGCGGTGTCGGCGTCGTTCCGCTCGCCGTACGTCCGGGTCGAGCTGGACCGGGCGGACGGCCAGACCGTCGTGGTCGAGCACGGGACGCCCCGCGACGGCATGCTCGTGCTGCCGTTCGCCTACCGGGAGATCCCGATCGGGCGGCTCGCGCTGGCCCCGCGCAGGGGGGCGCCCCTGGCCGAGGCCGACCAGCGGCTCCTCGCCGACGTCGTACGGCAGGCCGCCGCGGCCGTACGGGCGACCGCGCTGACGGAGGAGCTGCAGCACAGCCGCGAGCGCCTGGTCACCGGTGTGGCCGAGGAACGCCGCAGGCTGCGCAGGGATCTCCACGACGGGCTGGGCCCGACGCTCGCCGCCGCGGCGCTGAAGGTCGAGGCCGCGCGCAACCTGGCCGTACGCGATGTCGGCGCGGCCCGGGACGCGCTGGACCAGGTGCGGCGGGACCTGGCGACGGTCATCGGAGACGTGCGGCGCCTCGTGCACGACCTGCGCCCACCGGCCCTCGACCAGTTCGGCCTGGCCGGGGCGCTGCGGCAGGAGGGGGCCAGGTTCCGCGCCGGAGGGCTCGCCGTACGGGTCGAGGCACTGGGGGACATGGACGGGTTGCCCGCCGCGGCCGAGGTGGCGGCCTATCGGATCGTCTGCGAAGCTCTGGTCAACGTCGCCAGGCACGCGGGCGCCGCGACCTGCGAGGTGCGCCTGACCGCGAGCGGCGACGAACTGGAGGTCGAGGTGGTCGACGACGGGCGGGGGATCCGGCCGGGCGCCCTGGTGGGGGTGGGCCTGGTCGGCATGCGGGAGCGCGCCGAGGAACTCGGCGGCCGGTGCGCGGTCAGCACCCCGGAGGGGGGCGGGACCCGCGTTCACGCGGTGCTCCCGGCGCGGACGGGAGCGTCGCTGTGACGCCTCGGGTGCTGCTCGCCGACGACCACCCCGTGTACCGCGAGGGCCTGCGGATGATGCTGGCCTCCACCGGCGACGTCGACGTGGTCGGCACCGCCGCCGACGGGGACGAGGCGGTCGCCCTCGCCGTCGAGCTGCGCCCGCGGGTCGTCGTGATGGACCTGCGGATGCCCCGCCTGGACGGCGTGCAGGCCACCGAGCGGATCGTGGCCGCGTGCCCGGAGACCGGCGTGCTCGTCCTCACGATGCACGAGGACGACGAGAGCGTCTTCGCCGCCATGTTGGCGGGAGCCCGCGGATACCTCCTGAAGGGCGCCGACCAGACGGAGATCATGCGCGCCATCACGGCGGTCGCGAGCGGAGAGGTGATCTTCGGTCCCGCGCTGGCCGGGCGGGTCACCCGCTACTTCGCCAGGCTCGCCTCCTCCCGGCCGTCCCGGGAGGAGGCGTTTCCCGAGCTCACGGTGCGTGAGCGGGAGGTGCTCGACCTCATCGCCGCCGGGCTGTCCAACGGGATGATCGCCGAGCGCCTGCATCTGTCGCCGAAGACGGTGCGCAACAACGTGTCGAACGTCTTCGCCAAGATGCGGGTCGCCGACCGGGCCCAGGCCATCGTCCAGGCCAGGAAGGCCGGGTACGGCCACTGACGTGCCGACCGCCGGATGGCCGAAATTTCGCGATATTTCGTTATTCGGTGTCGGGTCGTATCTCGTCGTCGTGGAAAGGGACGGTAATCATCCCGGTTTTAAGGTCATCGCGCGCGTGGTCGGTGCCCGGCCCCGGGGTAAACAGGCTGACGTCGCCTATTCCGGAGAAGAACGTCTCCGTCGTGCCGATGAATGAAAGGCAGGTGTGCGACGAGATGATCCGCCGCCGCGTGGGAGAAACGCACGCCAATTCGGGGCGCAGGATTTGGGCACCGGCATTGGCGGTGACGGCCGTCGCGATGTTCGGGGCCGTCGCGTGGCCGCACGAGGGGGCGAACGCGACGGCGATCCGTCCCGCCGCCTGGGTGACGACGATCGCCGACGACCATGGTCCCATCGTGCGCACCGGCAACGGCAAGTGCAACAAGAACATTTCGGTCTCGATCAACAGCCCCACCATCCAGCGCGGAGTGCAGCAGGTATCGAACACCGGCGAGAGCAACAACACGCAGTCGGCCCTCTGCAGGAAGCGGGGCCGCGGCTGCAAGATCTTCCAGAGGATCAAGGCGTTCCACAGGCGATGACGACGCTCATCGTCCGCCGGAGCGCACGGTAATGATGCGGTAATAACCGTCCTCCTCGTCATCTGCGCCCGGATCGGGCTACGCCCTTTTCAGTACGCTGGCGAAACGGTTCCGGCCCTGAAGACGGCCCGAACTCGTCCGAAATCAGCAGAGGGCGACATCGATGATTTGTCAGCAGGCCGGCCGGACGCTCAGTGGAAAGAAGAGCCTTGCCGTTCTCTTTCTCGTCGGCGCTTCCGTTTCGACGGCATTCATCGCCGGCATCGCGCCGCTTCCCGCGTATGCGAAAGCGGAGCGTTCCCCGGCTGACCGGAGTTCCGGGCGCGATGGCGGTGGCGGGGACGAGAACAACACCGGAAACGGCAGCCGTAACAAGAACATCTCCGCGGTGAGGAGCCCGACGAAGAATCGCGGCTTCCAGCACACGTCGACCAGTGATATCGGCGGAGCCACCAGCGTTCAGAACGCCCTGTGCCGTGATGCCAAGGTGTGCACGATAACGCAGAACGTCACGGTGGTTCTCCCGGCCGAAGCCGGAAAGGGCGATCCGCCGCCGGCGGACACCGACGCCATGCGGCAGTCCGGCACGTCCGCGCCGGAACCGGACCCGACGTCCGACGGCGTGGGCGTGCCGGACACGCTCGACACGGCCCTGTTCTGGTACCGGGACGACCTGTCCGACCCGGTCCGTGCCTCGCTGGGACCGGGCTTCGGCGATCTGTGGTGAACCCGCCCCCGGGTCCAGGTCCGGGGCCGGGCGCTGACGCGCGTGACCGTCAGGTGGTGGCCAGCGCGACGGTCGGGGACAGGCGGGCGGCGCGCATCGCGGGATAGAGGCCGGCGACGGTGCCCACGAGGAGTGTGGCGCCGATCGCCCCGCCGATCGCCCATGGCGGCACGACCGGTGGCCAGTCCCGGGACAGCGCGTACCCGATCGTGGCCAGGGCGCCGAGCACCGACCCCGCGATGCCGCCCAGCGCCGACAACAGCAGGGACTCCGCCAGGAACTGGACGCGTACCTGCCCTCTGGTGGCGCCGAGGGAACGGCGCAGGCCGATCTCCTTGCGGCGTTCCAGCACTGAGATCACCATCGTGTTGGCCACGCCGACGCCGCCGACCAGCAGCGCGACGCCGCCGAGCCCGAGTAGCAGGTTGGTGAAGGCGCCCGCCGCGGCGGCGCGCGCGGCCAGGGCGTCGGACGGCCTGCTGACGTTGACCTCCTCCGGGTTCTCCGGGTTCACCGTACGGGGGAGCACGGCACGGACGGCTTCCACGGACTCCTCGGCCGATCGTTCGTAGATCGTCGTGGGGTGACCGTCGAAGTCCAGGTGTTTCTCGGCGGCGGGGAATCCGACGAGTGCCGACCGTTCGATCTCGGGGGCGAGCGGCATCGGACCCAGGATGCCGATGACGGTGAACCATCGGTCGCCCATCCACACCTGGACGCCGGTCCTGGTGACGCCGAGCCGTTCTGCCGCCTTGGAACCGAGGACGACGGCGGGCCGCTGTTCGGTGGCGGTGTTCAGCCAGGTTCCCTTGACGACGCGTCCTTCCAGTGTGGTGAGCAGGTCGATGGTCGCGGCCTGGACGGCGATGCCGCCGGTCACCGCTTCGGGGATGCGGTCGGTACGCCGTATGGTCGCGTCGACGGAGCCGGTGGCGGCGGCGGTACGGACCGGGCCGACGCGCCTGACCATGGCGGCCGCGTCGACGGGCAGCTTGGCTTCCTCCCCGAAGAGGGTCTGGCCGGCCGAGACGGTGAGCATGTTGGTGCCGAGCCGGTCGAGCTGGCGGAGCAGTTCCTCCCGCGAGGACGAGGAGATGCCGATCACCGCGATCATCGTGGCGATGCCGATGGCGATCCCGAGCGCGGACAGGATCACCCGGGTCGGGCGGGTGCGCAACCCGACCGCGCCGACCCGCAGCACGTCGGAGGGGCTGAGCCGGGCGGGCGCCGGCCGGCGGGTCATTCGCGGGCTCCGATCGTGATCTCCGCGGGGGCCCGGCGACCGGAACCCTCGTCGGCGACGATCCGGCCGTCGCGGACCCGGACCTGGCGCGGGCACCATCCGGCGATCTCCATGTCGTGCGTGATGACCGCGATCGTCGTCCCGGCGGCGTGCAGGTCGCGCAGGACCCGCAGCACCTCGGCGCCGGCGGCCGAGTCCAGGTTGCCGGTGGGCTCGTCGGCGAGCAGCAGCGGCGGGTCGCCGGCGACCGCGCGGGCCACCGCCACCCGCTGCTGCTCGCCGCCCGACAGCTGCTCCGGCCGGTGCCCGAGCCGGTGGCCGAGGCGTACCCGTTCCAGGGCGGCGGCGGCCCGCTCGCGCCGGGCCCGCAGCGGGATACCGGTGTAGAGGAGGCCGTCGGCCACGTTGTCCAGCGCGGTCATGCCGGGAGCCAGGTGGAAACGCTGGAAGACGAACCCCAGGTGGTGCGCGCGCAGCGCGGACAGTTCGCGGTCGGACAGGTCGGCGACGTCGTGCCCGGCGATGCGTACGGTGCCGCTGGTGGGCCGGTCCAGGGTCCCGATCATGTGGAGCATGGTGGACTTGCCCGACCCCGAGGGGCCGACGATGGCCAGCAGTTCGCCACCCCCCACCGCCAGGTCCACCCCGCGCAACGCCTGCACGTTCCCGGCGTAGACCTTGGTCACGTCACGCAGTTCCACGACGTACGGCTCGGTCATGACGCGGGCACCCCCACCCGCATGCCCTCGGCCAGGCCGGTGCCGGTGATCTCCACCATGCCTCCGCCGAACGCGCCGGTCTCGACCGCCACGAGGCGGGTGGCGCCGTTCTCGACGACTTCGACGCCGAAGCCGCCCTCGCGCAGCGCGAGCAGCGCCTCCACGGGTACGGCCAGCACGTTCTTGTGCCGCTCGCTCACCAGCTCGACCTCGACCGGCGCCTGGTCCAGCCTGGTCTTGGGGGTTTTGTCCAGGGTGATGTCGACGTCGACGGTCGTGGTCCCGTCGCCCTCCCCCTGGCCGGATCCGCTGGACCTGGCCACCGTGCCGACCGAGGTGATCTTTCCGCCGATCCGCTCGCCGCCGGGCAGCTCCACGGTGACCTTGGCCCCCTTCCTGGCCAGCGTCTGGTCACCGGTGTCCAGATCGACGTGCACCAGCCGCCGCAGGCCGCTGACCGTGAGGACCGACCGGCCGGGGCCGGTCTTCGCGCCCACCTCGGCCTTGGCGTCGGTCACCCGGACCGCCGACGGCAGGAACACCACCTGAGTGGCGTCCACCCGGCCGGTCTCCGGCAGCCCGCGGTCGTCCTGCCACGCCTTGACGGCCAGGTACGTCGCGTAGCTGAAGTGGTCGTCCACCGTCAGGTCGTCCCCGTAGCCGAGGGCCTTGAGGTTGCGCTCCAGTTGCTCGACGTCCGGGCCGTCAGAGACGCCCTGCTGCAGCGGGCGATAAAGCGGGAGCGTGCCGTACATGAGCACGACAGGTTTGCGGTCGACCTTGAGAAGCGGCCGTCCGCGGCGGATCACCGCGCCCTCGGCGGCCACCCACGTCACTGTGCCGGACGCTTCCGTGCCGAGTTGACGCTCGCCAGCGTAGGTGAGCGCACCGTCGACGGTCTTGGTGTCCACCAGGTCCTGCCGGGTGATCGCCGCCGTGGCGGTCGTGGGAGGTGTGGCCGGGGCCGCCGCCTCCGTACCGCCGCCGTCGAGCAGGGACACCACCGTCCAGGCGGCGGCGATCGCGAGGAGGCCGGCGGTGGCGGCGAGGAGCTTTCTCACTGCTTCTCCCCGAACTTCGGCGAGAACTCCTTGCACGCCTCCTCCGCCTCCTTGAGCTTCTGCTCTCCTCCCTCGGGGATCTTCATCTCGAGCCGGCCGTCGGTCGGGTCGGGCATGTCGATGCCGTGCTCCCGCATGCACTGGGCGAGCTTCACCATCCGGTCGCGCATCTCCGGATCGTCCGCTCTCACCTTGTCGCCGACGGCCTGCTCCATGATGGGCTGGCACTCCTTCATCGCCGAGTCCGCCTTGCCCTTGTCCATGCCCTTGGGAATCTGGACGCGGATCTTGCCGTCGGTCGGGTCGGCCATGTCGACGCCGTGCTCCCGCATGCACTGGGCGAACTTCAGCTGGGCCTCGCGCGGGTCGAGCGAGGCAGAGGCGGACGCGGAGGGCTTGGCGGCGGACGTTCCGCCGGCCGCCGAGGCGATGCCGTCTCCTTCCGCGGCGGTGCCGCAGGCGGCCAGGGCCAGCGCCATGGGGGCGACGGCCGCGAGTAGCCGGATGTTCATGGTTCACTCCTTCACGCCGCGGGGCCTTCGCCCGGGGCGCGGCCCAACTTCAGCGGGACCGGTGCTAAACGTGGATAAGCCCGGACAGGCACGGGATGGGCGTGGATCTGGGGGTGGCTCGCCTTACCCGCGGCTAACACGTGGTCGGTCAATCTCGGTGTGCCGCTTCAGGCGAGTCCCGGGAGGTGCGGATGCGCGTGCTCGTCGTCGAGGACGAGGAACAACTGGCCGACGCCGTCGCGCGTGGGCTGCGGCTGCACGCTCTCGCCGTCGACGTCGCGTACGACGGTCAGGAGGCGCTGGAGCTGGCCGCGTACATCGACTACGACGTCATCGTCCTCGATCGTGACCTCCCGGAGGTGCACGGGGACGACGTCTGCCGGGAGCTGACGGCGGCGAGCGGGGCGAGCCGGATCCTCATGCTGACCGCGGCCGGGCAGGTACGCGACCGGGTGGACGGGCTGTCCATCGGCGCCGACGACTACCTGGTCAAGCCGTTCGTGTTCGCCGAGTTGGTGGCCCGGGTGCGGACGCTGGCCCGCCGCTCGCCCCGGGCGGCGCCGCCCGCGCTCGAACGGGCCGGCGTACGGCTCGACCCCGCACGCCGTACGGTCACCAGGGACGGGCGGGAGGTCACGCTGAACCGCAAGGAGTTCGACGTGCTGCTCGCGCTGCTACGCGCGGGCGGGAACCTGGTCTCCTCGGCCGAGCTGCGCAGGTCCGTCTGGGACGAGTACGCCGACACCGGGACGGGTGTGCTGCGCGTGACGCTGACCTCGCTGCGCAGGAAACTCGGCACGCCACCGCTGATCGAGAACGTGCCCGGCAAGGGGTACCGGTTGTGAGCGCGTCCGGCACCTCGCGGCCGCGACGCGTCCTCACCGCGGCGTTCCTCTGGAACAGGCTGGGGCTGCGCATGCGGCTCACCCTGCTGTACGGCGGGCTGTTCTTCGTCGCGGGCTCGGCGTTGCTCTGGTCCACCTACCTGCTGACCGCGAGGGCGCTGGACCAGCAGTTCGTCATGCGCCTCGCGAAATCGGACATCACTCCCGCGCTGCCCGATGTCGTGCCGACGAAGATCAGCGGCCAGATCTTCACGAGCACGGTGAAGACGGAGGTGGAGCAGCGGGCAGCGGGCGTGCTGTCCGAGATGCTGCGGTCCTCGCTCCTCATCATGATCCTGATCGGGATCGTCGCGCTGGTGCTCGGCTATCTGGTGGCCGACCGCGCGCTGCGGCCCCTCGACCGCGTGACCGAGACCGCGAGGCGGCTCTCGGAGAGCACGCTGCACGAGCGGATCGCGCTGGACGGCCCGCAGGACGAGGTCAAGCGGCTGGCGGACACCTTCGACGGGATGCTCGACCGGCTGCACCGGGTGTTCGACGCCCAGCGCCGGTTCATCGCGAACGCCTCGCATGAGCTGCGCACCCCGCTGGCGATCAACCGTACGGTTCTGGAGGTCTCGCTGGAGGAGCCCGCCGCCTCCGAGGACCTCAAGGCGCTGGCCCGCGCGCTGCTCGGCACGAACGCCCGGTACGAGCGGCTGATCGACGGCCTGTTACTGCTCGCCCAGTCGGAGCAGGAACTCACCGTGCGCAAACCGGTCGATCTCCGCTATATCGCTCATACCGTGCTGGACGAGCTCGACCTCGCGCCGCGGAAGAGAGCGGTCACCGTGCATCAGGATCTGCGCCCGGCGGTCGTCCAGGGGGACCCGCTCTTCCTGGAACGCTGCCTGTTCAACCTGCTGGAGAACGCCGTCAAGTACAACGTCAGGGACGGCGAGGTCTGGCTCACGGTCCGCGATGATCATGACCACCGTGCCGACCACCGTGGCGACGACGGTGACGGGGTGGTCGTCACGGTGGAGAACACCGGGCCCCAGGTGCCGCCGTACGACGTGGACGACCTGTTCGAGCCGTTCCGCCGGTTGCACGGGGAACGGATCCGCTCGGCGCGCGGCGCCGGGCTCGGCCTGTCCATCGTCCGCGCCATCGTGGACGCCCACGGCGGTACGGTCACCGCCCGGCCCCGCCCGGAAGGCGGCCTGATCGTCAGCGTCCGGCTGCCCCGGGGGACGGAGCCGGACCCTTTGCCATAGGCCGTGGCGGTGAATCCGATGATCGGTCTCTTTGCGGGTAGGGGGAGGAAAACCGCTTTCCGGATGAGCCGAGTTCCGGACGGTCGAGTTCGGGCCGGTCGAGGAGGTCACCCAAGGATGGAGCTGTCTGCCGCGAAGACGCTGGGCCTGCCGGACCGGGTGCGGGCCTGCCTGTTCGATCTGGACGGCGTCCTGACCCGTACGGCAGGGCTGCACGCCGCCGCGTGGAAGGAGATGTTCGACGCGTTCCTGCGCGCGCGGGCCGAGCGGACCGGCGAGCCCATGGTCCCCTTCGACCGGGTCGCCGACTACGACACCTACGTGGACGGCAAGACCAGGGCCGACGGCACCAGGGCGTTCCTGGCCTCGCGCGGCATCCACCTGCCCGACGGCACCCCCGACGACCCGCCGGACGCCGAGACCGTGAACGGCCTGGGCAACCGCAAGAACCAGCTGGTGCTGAGCCGGGTCAAGAAGGACGGCGTGGACGTGTACGAGGGGTCGGTCCGCTACGTCCGCGCGGTGCGGGACGCCGGGCTGCACCGGGCGGTGGTGTCGTCGAGCGCCAACTGCCGCGAGATGCTCGCCGGGGCCGGGATCGAGGACCTCTTCGAGGAACGCGTCGACGGCCGCACCGTGATCCGCGACCACCTGGCGGGCAAACCGGCGCCGGACACGTACCTGGCGGCCGCGCGGGCGCTCGGAGTGGCGCCGGACGAGGCGGCTGTCTTCGAGGACGCGCTGGCGGGGGTCGAGGCCGGGCGGGCCGGGCGGTTCGCCTTCGTGGTCGGGGTGGACCGGGCCGGGCAGGCCGACGCGCTGCGCGAGCACGGCGCCGACGTGGTGGTGTCCGACCTCTCCGAGCTGATGGACCGATCATGATCAAGCATCCGGCGTTCGCCTGCGAGCCCTGGTGCCTGCGGGTGTCCGGGCTGGACCTGGACGTGCTCGCCCAGTCCGAGTCGTTGTTCGCGCTGTCCAACGGGCACATCGGCTGGCGCGGCAACCTCGACGAGGGGGAACCGCACGGCCTGCCCGGCAGCTACCTGTCCGGTGTCTACGAGCTGCGACCGCTGCCGTACGCCGAGGCCGGTTACGGCTACCCCGAGTCGGGGCAGACGGTCATCAACGTCACCAACGGCAAGGTGATCCGCCTGCTCGTCAACGACGAGCCGTTCGACGTGCGTTACGGACGGCTGCGCGCGCACGAGCAGTCGCTGGACTTCCGGGCCGGTGTGCTGCGCCGTACCGCCGAATGGGAGTCTCCGGACGGGTGCACGGTGCGGGTGTCCTCGATCCGGCTGGTGTCGCTGGTCCAACGGGCGATCGCGGCGGTCTGGTACGAGGTGGAGCCCGTGGACGAGGAGCTGCGGGTGGTGGTGCAGTCCGAGCTCGTCGCCAACGAGCAGCTTCCGCGCGTGGCGGGCGATCCGAGGGTCGCCACCGCGCTGGAGGCGCCGCTGGTCGCCTGCGAGAACGCGGCCTGGGACGCCCGCTCGGTGCTGATGCACCGCACCCGTCAGAGCGGCCTGTGCGTCGCGGTGTCGATGGACCACGTCATCGACGGGCCGCCCGGCACCGGCGTCGTCGCGGAGAGCTCTCCCGACCTCGGCCGGGTGACGGTGACGGCCTCGATCTCGCCCGGGAATCCGTTGCGGCTGGTCAAGTTCGTCTCGTACGGCTGGTCGGGCGCGCGGTCGCGCCCCGCGGTCCGTGACCAGGCCGACGCCGCGCTCGCCGGCGCGCGCCAGACCGGCTGGGACGGGCTGGTCGCCGAGCAGCGGAGCTACCTGGACGACTTCTGGGCCCGTGCCGACGTCCGGGTGGAAGGGGACGCCGAGATCCAGCAGGCGGTGCGGTTCGGGCTGTTCCACATGCTCCAGGCCACCGCGCGCGGCGAGGGGAGGGGCATCCCGGCCAAGGGGCTGACCGGCAGCGGCTACGACGGGCACTGCTTCTGGGACAGCGAGGCGTTCGTGCTGCCGGTGCTCACCTATCTCCTCCCCGAGGCCGTCGCCCACGCGCTGAGCTGGAGGCACAGCACCCTGCCGATGGCCGAGGCTCGGGCCCGGCAGCTCGGGATGGAAGGGGCGACCTTCCCCTGGCGGACCATCCACGGGGAGGAATGCTCCGGATACTGGCCCGCCGGGACCGCGGCCTTCCATGTCAACGCCGCCATCGCCGACGCCGTCAACCGCTATCTCGACATCACCAGGGACGAGGCGTTCGAGACCTCCGTCGGCCTGGAACTCCTCGTCCAGACCGCACGGCTGTGGCGCTCCCTGGGACACCACGACGCCGACGGCGCCTTCCGCATCGCCGGGGTCACCGGCCCCGACGAGTACAGCGCCGTCTCCGACAACAACGTCTACACGAACCTGATGGCCCAGCGGAACCTGCTCGCCGCGGCCGAGTCGTGCAAGCGCCACCCCGAGGAAGCCAGGAAACTGCACGTCGACGAGGAGGAGGCGGCGGGCTGGCGGGACGCGGCCCAGGCGATGTACGTCCCCTATGACGAGACGCTCGGGATCCACCCGCAGGCCGACGACTTCACCAACCACCAGATGTGGGACTTCGCCGCGACCAAGCCCGACCAGTACCCTCTGCTGCTGCACTTCCCGTACTTCGACCTGTACCGCAAGCAGGTCGTCAAGCAGGCCGATCTCGTCCTGGCCATGCACCGCAGGGGCGACGCGTTCACGCCCGAGCAGAAGGCCCGTAACTTCGCCTACTACGAGCGGATCACCGTACGGGACTCGTCGTTGTCGGCCTGCACCCAGGCGGTGATCGCGGCGGAGGTCGGCCACATGGACCTCGCCTACGACTATCTCGCCGAGGCGGCGCTGATGGACCTCGAGGACGTCGAGCACAACACCCGTGACGGGCTGCACATCGCGTCCCTGGTCGGGAGTTGGATCGCCCTGGTCGAAGGGCTCGCGGGCATGCGCCACCACGACGGCACCATGTGCTTCGCGCCCCGGCTTCCGTCGGGACTCACCGAGCTCTCCTTCACCGTGTCCCTGCTGGGACGGCGGCTGACGGTGAAGGTGAACCGGGACACCGCCACCTACACCCTGCTCGCCGGTGAACCGCTCACGATCGTCCATCACGGGCGGCCGGACACCGTCTCCACGGCCGCGCCGGTCAGTCACCGGATCCCTCCGATCTCCCCCGGAGAGCCGCCCACGCAGCCGCCCGGACGCGCCCCGGCCCACCGGCTGTCCATGCAGGACACCGGCTTCCGGCGGCCCACCCGGGCGTGATCCGTCCGCGCTCAGACGGTGGTCAGGATGGTCACCAGCTCGTCGAGCGACCCGATCACCGTGACGCCGTCCGTGATCTCGCCGCCGGGCACGGCTCCGGTGACGGCCCTGTCGATCCAGTAGGCGCGCAGGCCCGCGTCCCTGGCGCCGCACGCGTCGATGTCGTACTTGTCGCCGATGTACGCGACCTGGTGCGGCGGCAGGCCGAGGAGCGCGCACCCGGCCAGGAAGATGCCGGGGTCCGGCTTGGGCGCTCCGTGATCGTCGGAGCAGAGGATCGCGTCGCCGAAGTGGTCGAGCAGCCCGATCGCGCGCAGCTTGTCACGCTGGTGGGCCAGCGACGAGTTGGAGACGACGCCGAGCCGGTACCGCGTCGCGAGCGAGGCGAGCGCGGGGCCCGCGTCCGGGAAGGCGGCCCAGGCGGACTTGCGGAACTCGGTGTATCGCGCGAACCAGACGGAGACCGCGTCGTCGTCCATGCCGTCGGCGGGAAGCTGCCCGACATGCGCCAGCAGCCGCCTGGCCCGCGCGAGCTGCTGCCCGGCGAACGTCAGCTCGCCGGCGAGGAACCGGGCGTACTCCTCCTCCATGATCTCCCGCCAGATCGCCACCGCGTCGGCGGGGGACGGGAACAACCCGAGCAGCTCCTCGGCCGCCAGATGCTTGAGCAGTCCGACCCGCTCCGAGGTGGAGTAGTCGAACAGCGTGTCGTCGATGTCGAAAAGCACCCCGCGGACCGTCATCCGTCCACCTTGTCAGATCCGGTCGCGGCTCCGGTCGCCCGGGTCTGGGACCGGATCGGTCGCCGGTTGTGGCCACCCGCTGGCCCGAGGAACCCGCGAGATGGGGGTGATTGAGGGGGTTTGGCTTACTGTGATCAGCGTGCAGCGAGCCGACGACTCCGGCGACGGCGTGCCTTCCGTGCCGCCGTCCAGCCCGTTCGAGGAGGAGCTCTGGGCGGCGTTCGAGGCGGGCCGTACGGCACTGTGCCTGAGCATGCTCAAGGACGCGGACTTCGTGCTGCCGATCAGCCGGGCCGCGGCCGAGGGCACAGAGCCGGCCGCCTGGCCGACGGCCACGGACACCGAGCGGACCTGGCTGCTGGCCTACACGTCGGCCGAGACGATGGTGCTGGCCACAGGGGGTGTCACCGAGTACCACCGGATCGTCTCGATGGCGGAACTGGCCGCCGGCTGGCCCGATCCCCGCTGGGGCCTGGCGATCAACCCCGGGCTGCCGGTGGGGTTCCTGCTGGAGTCGGGGACGGTGGCCAGGCTCGCCGTTCCCACGCTGGCCCAGGATCTCGCGCTCGCCCCCGAGGCCGGCGTTCCCGTGATGCAGAAGCTGCTGCGCCCGGCCGAGGTCCCCGAGCTGCTGTCCGGCGGGGAGCCGCGGATCTCCGGCTACTGCCACCACGCCTTCGACGTCTCGCACATCGCCACGCCCGCCGTACTCGCCGAGGCGCTCGGCCGGACCGACGCGTTCACCGCGGGCGGCGGGCTCACCCTGCTGCGCTGGCGCCCGGCCGGGCTCGGCCTGTACCGCACGCCGTACGGCGGGGTGGACGAGGAGGGGCGCGACGCGGTGGCCGGCTGGGTCGTGGAGGAGCCGCCGTTCGTCGGGCTCGGCCTGGTGCCCAACGTCGACCAGGTCATCCGCGAGTACAAGGTGTACGGCGTCGGGCTGACTCACGGCGCCGAGATCTGGGAGCTGACAGTCGAGGGGACCGAGCATCGGCGCGCCTACTATCACGGTGATCTGCGGCGCTGGCTCCTGGTCGGGACCCGGGAGGAAACGGCGTGACCTGGCACTCCTACCGCGCGCGCTGGCGGGGCGCCGACTACCCGTGCAGCCCCGACGCGTCGGCCCTGGAGACATGGGTACGGCTGCGCCGTGACGAGCCGGCCGAAGGTTTCGAGGAGGTCGAGCCCGGGTGCCACGTCCGTACCGTTCCGGCCGCGGAGTGCGAGTCCGTGCATTTCGTGACGACGGTCTGCCGGTGGCGTGACACCGAGTTCCACGTGCACGCCGAACGCGAGGGCGAGCTGCTGCTGGAGTATCTCGGTGGCTCGGCGCCCGAGGCGGTGGCGCTCGGCCTGGAGCGGATCGAGCGCGGCGTCTACCGCGCGTGGGTCCCGCGCGCCGAGGTCGGCGAGCTCCGGGAACGCATGGTCTCGCTGGATTTGTGAACTGTTGCCGAAGATCAACGATTTCAGCCGCAGTCTTGTCGAATGATGTTCACTTGTCGGAAACTAGCGAGAAACGTGTGTGATGCCACAGACATGCGTGTGACCTGGCTCAGGGGGTGCCATGGAGTCCGACGCCGAGACGCATGCCGCCGGTCTGCGGGCCTACACGGAGCAGCTGCGCACGACCTTCATGCAACTGCAGGACGAGGGCGCCGAGCTGCATGCCAAGGCCAGGAACATCCAGGTGACCGAGAAGTCCCGCGACGGCCTGGTGTCCGTCACGGTCGGCTCGCGCGGTGAGCTGATCCGCCTCGACATCGATCCCCGTATCTACCGGCGTCCCGACGCCCGCGGCCTGGCCGACGCGATCACCGAGACCGTCCATCGGGCGGCGGCCAGGGTGCAGGAGCAGATCATCGAGGTCTTCGAGCCGCTGATCCCGGCCGACCAGATGAAGGCCCACCTCGACGGCGACCTCGAAACCGTGATGACCCAGCTCGCCGACCAGATGGGCGGAAGGCTATGACCAACACCTACGACGGCCTCGCCATCAACAGGTCCGCGGTGGACAGCGGCCTGTCGCAGTGGGCCACCATGGCGGGCGATCTGGAGAAGGCCCTCCCGGGGCTCATCGCGCGGATCAAGGAACTTCACGCCACCGCACCCTGGGGAGGCGGCAGCGAGGGCCGCTCGTTCCGGGACTCCTACATCCAGGGCGGTGGCCCCGCAGCCCTCATCGACAAGGGCAAGGCCGTCGTCAAAGAGGTCGTGGACATGGGCCCGAGGCTGCGCACGACGTTCGAGAACACGCACGCCGTCGAGGACGCGCACGAGCGGGACCTGGCCCGGGGCACGGTGCGCGAGGTCTGACGCGCGACTGCCCGAGGGCCCTGAGCGGGGTGCGCCGGGCGCGGACCAGGGGCGGAGCGGCGGAGCGGGAGCGGCATGGCCACGAACACGAACACGGGCCCCAGCACTGTCAACCAGAGCGGGGGGGCGAACGGGCAGGGTGCGGCGATCCGCATCGACAGGGACGTCACGCCCGCCTGGGAGACCGACAAGCTGCCCGACTGGGTGGTCCACACGCTGATCCCGCTGCTGTCGGCCGGGCAGAAGTGGCCGGAGGCCAGCGAGAGCGGGCTGTCGGAGCTGGCCCAGGCATGGGACGCGCTGGCCGTCGGGCTCACGCCGTACAACGAGCCCGCGGGCAAGGCGACCCGCACCATCGTGGCCGGCTGGCAGGCCCCGGCGACGGCCGACTTCATCAGCCGGGCGCAGAACGTCTTCGGCAAGCAGGCCGGCCTGCCCGCGATCTCCCGGGGCGCGCTCGGCTACTCCGCGAAGGCCAGCAACTTCGCCCTCGAGACGCAGTACTCCAAGCTCTCCGTCAACGTGGCGTTCTGGGTCACCGCCGTCGCCATCGCCATCGCCATCTACGTCGCCTTCTTCACCGCCGGCTCGACCGCGCCGCTCATCGGCCCGTACGCGTCGGCGGGCCGCGCGGCGATCAGCCGTATCCTCGCCCGGCTGGCCGCCATCGCGGGCCGGCAGATCGAGGCCACCGGCGCGGCCAGGATCGCCGTGCTCAGCGGGCCGACGGGACGTAGCCTGATCGCCCGCCTGCTCGCCTCCGGGCTCACCCATGAGCTCATCGAGGAGATGGGCGAGGAGTTCTTCATCGACGCTGTCGCCCAGTACCAGCAGATCCAGATGGGCACCCGTAAGGAGTGGGACTGGGACAAGTCCAAGGCCGCGCTCATCGGCGCCGGCGCCGGCGCGGTGGTCGGAGTGCACGCCGCGGGCCCGATCTCCCGGATCACCAGAGACGTACCCGGCTTCGGGGGGCGGGCGCTGAACACCGGCCTCAGCAACGTCCTCGCCTCACCGGCCGGCAGCTTCCTCGCCAACGGCCTGGTCTACGACCAGTGGGGCAACCCGTTCACGATGGAGTCGATGACCGGCGCGTTCTTCGGCGGTGTCGGGCGCACCGGCTCCATCAGCCCCTTCAACCCCCAGGTCGTCACCGCGCTCGCCCATCCGAGCACGACCCTCGCCTCCGCGTACAACATGGCGGCCCAGTCGGACGCCCTCCGGATGGGCCTCACCATCGACCCGAACCTGGGCGGGCCGGGCGGCGACGCCACCGGCACCGGAGGCGCTCCGGGAGGCACCGGTGGCGGCCCCGTCGCGGGCGCGGCCGTCGCGGGCGCGGGGAGTGGCGGCCGGACCTCCGGCGGTGCGACGCGCGGCGGGGCCTCCGTGTCCACCCCCTCCGGAGGCGGTACGGCCTCGCGTACGGGCACGGTCACCGCCGACGCGGCGGACGGCGGCCGTCGTGCCGCCTCGCCGTCCGCCGCCGACACGGAGGGGCGTGGCAACCGGAGTAGCCAGCCTGAGAACGAGACCCGGAACGACGCCGATCCCAACCCCGGCACGAGCGCCGACACCGACCAGGCGGCGGTGACCACACCGGACGAGCAGGCGCGGGACAACCCCGACGAGCAGGAGACGCGTTCTCGGGTCGCGGTGCCGGAGGATCAGGCGACCACGCCGGACCGGCAGCAGGACGCTTCGCCCTCGCCGGACACCGGGCCGGACGCGACCGCCGCGCCCGAGACCCGGCCGGACGCCGCCCCCGACCAGGGGACCGACCCGGCTCCGGCGGCGTCCGACACGGGTACCAGCCCGGGGGAGACTCGGCCGGACACCTCGCCCGACGGCGCGCCCGCCACCGACGCCGACGCGACCCAGGACACCGCTCCGGCCCCGGACAGTGGCACGGTCCCGGACGGTGGCACGGCCCCGGACACTGACGCGGCGGTGGCTCCGGACAGCACGCCGGACGCCCGGCCCGCGCCCGACTCAACGCCCGACTCAACGCAGGACTCAACGCAGGACTCAACGCAGGACTCAACGCAGGACTCAACGCAGGAAGGCGCGCCGAGCACGCCCGCCCAGGACGAAGCCGCGCTCCACACCGCGCGCGCCAGGGAAGCCGTCGTCCGGGCGCTGCTCGACGCACACCCCGGCACCGTGCTCCTCCCTGATGGTGGCCTCATCGTCCCGCTTCCGACGGCCGACATCGTCGTCTCACCCGCCGCCATGGCTCGGATCGTCAGTCGTGTCGGGCAACGTTCGGCGCAGGTGGAGGACAACGAGGCGCTGCAGGCGGAGGCGCTGACCCTGCTCGACGAGCAGTTCGCCGCCGACACCACTCCGGAGGACGCGTACGCGGCCGACCTCGCCTTCGGGCAGCCCATCGGTCTGCGGGCGAACGCGGCGCTCGACTACGCGCTGAACCGCATGGCGCCGGGGGCCGTCGAGCTGCCGGACGGCGGGCATCTCGTGTCCGACGAGTCCGGCCACTATGTGATCACACCGAGGATGTTGCGCGCTGTCCGCTCCGTCCTGGAGGCCGCCGCGGCGAGCGACCAGGACGCCGCCGCGCTGCGGAGTCGCGCGATCCTCGTCCTGTCCCAGGCGATGGCGGTCAGCCAGGAGACCTCGCCTGCCCCCGAGCCCGCCACCAGCCGCCCCGGCACCGTCACGTCCCGGCCGATCGCCGACACCCGGTACGTCACGGACGGCCGCCCGAACCAGCGCCTCACCCCCGACGAGATCCGCACCGCGACCGACGGACTCATCGACACCGACTTCCAGGGTGATGAGGTGACGAGCTGGACCTGGTCCCCTGACGAGACGACTCTGGTGGTGGAAACCAGGAACCACGGGGTGCAGCGCTTCCGGTTCGAGGTCGGCGGCCTCGACTCCCGCCTCATGGCCGAGACCGAAGTGAACCGCGAGGGCGGCGACCATGTCGTCCACTTCGCACCGCACATCGCCCCGGACCAGCTCCCGCGCGTCTGGCTGCACGAGATCACCGACACCCTGCACGCGCTGAGCCGGCCCGAGCAGGGCGTCATCCGCAGGACGCTCTTCCGCCGGGGCGCGCAGCGGAACCATGTCGACGGATGTGTGCAGGCCCGGCTCAACGAGCACGCGTATCTCGCCCGCAAGTGGCAGGCCGAGACGGACACGCGCAGGCGGTGGCACATCCAGGTCGATCTCGACGGCGTCGCCCGCGACCTCCGCCGGCACGGGCAGACGCCCCCGCAGGCGCCCTGGGGGGCGACACCTCCCGTACGCGGGGTCCACACGCCCCTCGCAGTGGCCGAGAACGCGACGGCGACCGAACTGGAACGCGTGATCGAAGAGCTCCGCCGCGCCGAGGGCAAGCTCGAGGTGGCCGCGAAAGTGCACAAGGCGACCGCGAGACAGGCCGCTGTCGATGCCGGAGTGGCCGGTCGTGAGAGCCGGGAAACGGGTGGGAGGCGCGACCAGGGCAGCGCGGCGCGCGCCCGCAAGAAGAACAGGGAGCGCGAGCAGCATCGGGCCAAGCGGGACCGGCACCTGCGGATCGGCCGGATGTACTCCGAGGCGCACAAACAGGCCGAGGCCACGCGGCTCGCGTACGCGCGCGCTCTCGCTTTCATGCAAATGGCGGCGGGGACGAACCCCGATGAGGCGATTTTGGCGCGCGGGCGGATCGCCGACGCGGTCAGCACCGCGCGCCAGCGGCACGACAATTATCTGAAGGCGGTGGAGCAGGCGCTCCCCAAGATGGACACCATGTCGGCGGCACTGCCGACGGGGGTGTTGCCGCATCTCATGGCGCTGACCGACTCGGTGAACCAGGTGCTGGCCGACCAGGGCGCACGCCGCCGGTACACGCCGAAGGAGCTCGAACACACCCTGCGCGCCGACTTCCGCAGAGTCGTCTCCGATGACGGAATGGTGCTGCGCGTCCCCACCGGGAAGAAGAGCGTCGAACTGAAGATCCAGCTCGAGGTCTCCGACATGATCGAGATCATCGATCCCGATGTCAAGGCGTCGGAGATCATGCTCGGCACCCTGCCCCAGGGCGGTATGACCGTCCAGGGCGTGGAAGCGGGCAAGGCGGGGATCTCGCTGGGGTTCGACACCCGGACGCTCGGGCAGTTCCTGCCGCCGGGCGGCATGGCGCAGCTGGTGCTGACGTCCGCCGGCGTCGCAGTCAACTACGACGCCGGACGTAACTGGTCGCGTAGTTCCAGCGGCGCCGAACTCTTCGTGGGCGGCGGAGTCGAGGACAACAGGGGCGAGTCCATGCTGTTCGACGCCGCCGCCAAGTGGAAGATCAGCGTGCGTGAATCGCAGCGGCACCCCTGGCGGCAGGTGGCCGTCGTCGATCAGGGCGCTCGGGGGGACGCGACCTCCCTGCGGTTCTGGGTCTCGCACGTCTACGCGGACCAGGCTCCGGTGAACACGACCGATCTCCCGGAGGCGGAGCGGAACAACGTGATGCCCGAGCCTGTCGACAGCGATCTGACCGGGCTGAGGGCACTGGCCGACAAGATCGTGGACCAGGTCTCGAAGGAGCGGCAGAAGGCCGATCTCTCAGTGGGTGGACGGGCCCGCGCCAGGGTGACCGAAGATCTCCTCGGCGATGCCGGGAGGGCGGTCCGCGAGGCCGCCGGTTCGCCGCCCACCCTGGACGAGAACGTGCGCCAGCAGATCCACACCTTCATCACCGAGACGCTGCGCGGCGAACTGCACGAAGCCGTCAACGAAACGCTGACGGCTCTGATCATGGATTCGCACGGCCGGCCACTGATGACCGTGACCGTCAAGACCACAGTGGACATGGACTCGGCCGAGCTGGTCGGGCACCCCAGCCGCGACCATTGGCAGGAGCGGTTGAGGGTCGGCTTCTCCACCGCCAACGGCGGCGAGTCGTACGGCGGCTCGCGTGGCGGAGGGGTGTCCAGCGCTCTCGGCATCCCCACCGGCGACGTCCACACGTATGGGGACCACGACTACGCGGTCGGAGCGACCGGCAAGGGAGGGCGGTCGAAGTCCCGGTCGGCGTCCGCGTTCGCCAACGCCCAGGCGATCCATCCCAGCGTGCAGCGCTACACGGGATACACGCAGGGGTACCGGCTCAATCTGTCCCACGAGGTCACCGTCCAGATGGCGCGAGACTCGGAGCCGCTCGAAAAGCTGACCGGCGAGGGCACCGCGCTGATCCGGATGCCCGAGACGGAGGCCTACCGCTACGGCCTTTCGGTCGACGAGGCCGCGCTGCGATCCCCCGACGGCAAGCCACTGCCCAAGCGGAACGGTGTGCAGATGCTCAGGAGCGACCCGGATCCGGCGCCGCCGCCGGGGAGGAAGCCCGAGCTCCCCCTCTGGCACGGGAACCCTACCGGATCGACCACCGCGCAACTGTTGATGCGGGGTGCGGGACCGGCCCTCGTACAACAGGTGGAGGGCCTGACACCGTTCAAGAAGAAGATCTACAAGCAACTCGCCGAGCTGGGCGTGCTGCCCGAGATCGATACGAACGGCAAGGTCACGTACTCCAGCGATCCGCTGGAGCGGACCTCCCAGATACTCAACCTGCACGAGGTGAACAAACAGCTCTCGGCGCGGAGCGTCGGGACGCACTACAACCTGCTGGCCCAGGACGGTCTCGAATTCACCCTGATGCACTTCAAAGGCCTCGCGTCCCCGAAGACCTGCGTCGTCGAGCTCAATCTCACGCAGGACTTCGACTCATGGAACTACATCGGCCACACCGACAGCGAGGCCATGCCCACCCTCTACATCGGCTCTGACACCGGGGGTCGCGCCAACGGCATCACGTGGACGTACAGCGCGGGCGGCTCCGCCGGTTTCACCAATGGGCCGCCCAAAGACGTGGAGGGGCGGACCGAGAGCCACCAACCCGGCCTCGACGGGAACCGGACCCTCACGGTGGGGTCGAGCACCGCCGGCACCGGAAACGTCGTGACCCTCGCCGAAGCCGACCATGTCGCGATCGGAGAGGTCGATCACGTCATAGAAGCCACCATCACGTACGACGGGGTCAAGATGGATCCCCTGAGCCAGCGGGGCAAGGCCCGGCTGGTGTTCCCGGTCGACCTGCTGCCGTCCAGCACCGGCGAGGCCCCCCATCCGATCGGCCGCCCCACCGACGAGCTCATGGGCAGGGCGACGCTGCTGCACATGGACACGACGGGCATGCTGGCCCTGGCCGAAGAGCTGCTGCCGAACGGTATGACCGCGGACTCGCCCGCCCGTGGCCACCTCGCCGCGTTCCTCGACGTGCGCAGCCTCCTCGCCCACCCGGAGTGGCGTCCTCAGGGCGGCTCCAAGGAGGGGGACTACAGCACCAGCGCGGCCGTCCGGCCGAAGGGCGCGTTGCCGTCCGAGTCGTCCCTGCGGGTCAACGGTGAGTTCGGCGAGGCCAGGCTGCTCGGCGTGGCCGACCTGGTCGGCGGCCGCATCAACCTCACGCTGGGCAGCGCCGGCGTGTCGTGGGGCGGGACGTGGGGCGGCGCCAGGAGTGGGTCACTCGGCGGGTCGTACGGCGAGTCCACCTCCGAGGGCGACGGCTCATGGAGCCATGGCGGCAGCCTGAACCGCAGCCGCTCAGGGAGCATGTCCGGGTCCCACAGCGAGCTCGACATCTGGGGTAGAGAGCGCCTGGAGATCTTCGGCAGGCAGTACATCTTCGACGGCACGGTGGATTTCACGCTCACGGGCAGGGAGGGGCATCCCAACCCGGTCGTGGCGGGCAGCGTCATGCAGGGCGATCCCCAGGAGAAGCAGCACGCGGGGCGGCCCGTTCTCTTCTCCGTTCCCGAGTACGACGTCCTGACCATGTACGCCGAAGGCACGTTGACGTTGCCGTTGCACACGGTCGCCGACGCGGTGGAGAGGTTCCGCGACGGCAACCTGAACCTGGACAGAACGCTGGCCACCGGCCTGCTCCAGCGGTATCTGACCGACAGGCGTCAGGCCGTGCAGGACAACAAGCCCCTCGGGCTCGCCGCCGACCACACCCCGGACGTCCTCCTGAAGGCACTCACGAAGGTGAAGGGCCTGGAGCAGGTCGCGGAGGGACTCGGCCCCCAGAATGCCGCCCAGGGCGCGCCGCAGCCCGCCGCCACTCAGGGAGGCACTTCCCAGAGCAGCCAGCAGAGCAGCCAGCAGAGCAGCCAGCAGAGCAGCCAGCAGAGCAGCCGGCAGAGCGGCACGCAGGGCAACGCCGCACAAGGCGGTAATCCCCAGAGTGGCCAGCAGGCCACGCCGCAGAGCATGACACCCGACGAGCGCATCGACGCCGCTCTGAGCCGGGCGCGCGATGTGGTCCAGCGGCTGAGCGACGTCTACCTGGCCCCGCAGTACGTCGGGGCGATGGGCCTGAGCGTGGTCGAGTCCTTCACGGTCACCAACCCGGAGGACAACGGCAATCCCATCAGCGTGCTCGACGCGGTGCGCGCCGCCGTCGAGGAGGTCGCGCCCCGGGCACTCCAGCGAAGCCCGGTCATGAACCGGAGCCTCATGGGCGACCTCGCCGGGACGCGGGCCGAGGGACACCTCGACGCGATGTACAGCGCACGGGGATTCGTCAAGAGCTATACGACGCTGGCCGACCCGGCCACCGGACGGGCCGAACTGGTCACGGTGAAGGCGCGGCTGGTGCCGGTGGACCCGGACACCGCGAACGAGGCGAAGTTGCTCGGTCAGGTCGCCGACGGCGGCTTCATCGTGCAGGACTACGGCTACCGGGAGGTCGGCGACTCCCACTCCGCCGGCCGCTCGGGGAACCTCAGCGGGGGATACTCGCACAACGCCGCCGACTTCGGGGAAAACGGGGGAGGCTCGACCCACCGCGGAGGGTCGTTCAACGAGAGCCAGGTCGAGCAGCACACCAAGATGCAGCGCTTCTCCCAGTTCAACGGCTTGGACCGGGTCAAGCAGAGCTTCCGGCTGGAGATCGAGGTCGAGCGTACGCCGCTGCGGCGGGGGCCGGTCCGCACACCGGTGCGTGAGAAGGTCGACCGGTTCAGGCGGCGGCCCACCGCGTCCGCCAAATTCACGTACGACGCCGATCTGGTCCGGCGGGTCCCGGCCGGCATGACACGCGCGCGCAGTGAATCGAAGCCCGAGCCGAACCGCGTGGTCGACCACCGGAGGGTGGAACTGCCACCGGCCCATTTCGTGAACTCGGTCCAGCAGGACGCGGACCCCGATCACAATCTCTTCACCGTGATCGAGAAGAAGCTGTCCGAGATGATGGGCGCCGACTCCGTACGGGAACGGATGGGCGAGCTGGAGGCCCGGCTGTCGCCGGTGTCCATTTCCGCGGCGTTCGCCAGGATGGTCGGACCGGGCGGGCACGAGCTGGTCCGTACGGTGAGGAAGCATTTCCGCAGTCAGGGAGTGGACGTGCGGGTCGAGGCCCACCTGTCCGATCTGCAGGTCGTGTCGACTCCGTTCGATGCGGAGATCGGCGAGGTCGACCGCGTCATGCGCACGCTGAACCTGTCGATGTCGCGTTCGCACCTGTGGCCGGGGAGCGGCAACGCGGGTGGATCGTCGGGCGTGGCCGGTCTTTCGGGCGGCGTGTCGTCCAGTGACCAGCCCTCGGCGGCCGTCTCCGTGGTCAACGGCCTGCGCAACGAGGCCAGCAAGTTCGAGAAGGGAAAGGTGGTGGTCGTCCGGGTCCGGATGGACTACGACCTCACCTTCCAGCACAAGGCGAGGCTGCCCGACGGTGGTGAGAAGGCCATCAAGGATCCGGTCCGCCTGCCCGCCGCGGCCAGGGGCGAGGCGTACCTCGTCGTCTTCGAGTCCGACCTCAAGGAGCTGAACGCCCGGATGGAGGCCGGGACCCAGGCGCGCCCCGGATGGGATTTCACCGACGAGTCGCAGCCGAGGTCCCCGCTCAGACCGCCCAAAGGCCCCCACCAGAAACTGGATCCCAAGGATCTGCTCGGGCATGTCGCCAGGGCGAGACAGCAGGCCAGGGACGAGGGCCATGTCGTCCGGTTCGCGGTGAGAGACGGGCGGCACGCCGACGTCTACCTGGCCGCCCCGGACGGCTCGCTGCACAGTGAGAAGCCGGACGGCGGCTTCGCCCAGGCCCTCGCCACGCTGCCGCCCCACATGCTGAACGCGGCGGCCGAGCACGACATCGACCTGCTCTCGGTCTTCAAGAACTCGCCGGGGGCCACGACGACCTTCACTGAGCAGGTGGAGGCCGCCCTGACCGCGAAGAACGTCACGATTGCCACGGAAGAACCGGTCTGGCCGTCCGAGGCGGGCGCCGCCTCCAGCACTCAGGGCGCCGGCGCGGGGCAGAGCGCGATAGGGGTCAACGCCGGCGGGGCGCCGTCGCCGGCGCTGCCGGGCACGCCGCTCGACACCCAGGCCCGGCAGGCGGGGGTGCCCGACCTGACCGTGGCGGAGTTGGTCGGCCAGGACATCTCGGTCGCCGACTTCCGCGGCGGGGTCACCGCGCTCGACTGGAGGACCGACCAGGGCGTGCCGATCACACCGGACGCCCCGCCCGCCGACCTCGACGGCGCCGTCGTCGCGGTCACCACGCGGGCGAACGGCGTGCAGCACGCCCGCGTCGTCGTCGGCGATCCGGGGGAGGGCCGGATCGGCTACACGTCGTACCGTTCCGGGACGCCCGCTGACCCGCACGTCATCACGATCGCCCCGCGTACGGACCCGGCCGTGGTCTCCTCGGTCCTGGTGCACGAGATCTCGCACGTCGCCGGTCAGCACGCGGCGGCGGCGGCGGGCGCGCCGCAGGGGGTGATCCGGAAGTCTCTGCCGGAGCACGCGCAGGAGGAGGGCACCGACCAGTGCCTCACCCCGCGCCTCAACGAGCACGCGCATCTTTCCCGCAAGTGGGGTGCGGCCACCGACCCCGCGCTCAAGACCCGTCTCGCCGAGGCGATCGACGCCGTCGCCGCCGATATCAAGAGACGCGGGCACACCCCGCCCGCCCCGCCCTGGCAGACGACGGAGACCACGGCGGGGGCGAGACCCAAGCCTTCGATCGCGGAGCTGCTCAGCGGCGACGCCTTACCCTCCCCCGCCGCGCCGAACGTCGCCGACACCCTGGTGGACCGCCCCTGGCTCTCCCGCCTACGGGAGCTCCAGGAGCGGGGGCGCCACCTCAGCGACGTCGCCGGCGGCTGGGAGCCGCCGGAGGACGACGAGGAGTGCCCGTGCCCGGAGGGCGAGCCGTGCGTCTGCGGCCGGCGAGACCTGCCCCTCAGGGCCGAGGGGCAGGACCCCTCCGTGGCCGAGGGATCGGACCTGTCCATGGCCGAGGCATGATGGGGATTCCAAGGAGAGGACGGTTATGACGTTCGCGGTCGCGCGGACCAGGGACGAGGCGCATCTCTACCTCGACCTGCATCCGTGCAAGCAGTGCGGTTCCGTGGAGACGGAGTGGGCCAGGGGGCTGGTCAATGTGGAGGGCGAGCTCGCCGACCGCTACACCGGCACCTGCGACGGCTGCGGCGCGGAGCGCGAGTTCCTGTTCGGCCTTCCGGAACGGCCCGCCATGCCCGCGGGCTATCCGACGTTCGGCGGCAAGGAGTCCTCCCAGCTCATCGATGCCGGCGAGTGGATGTGGGTGGCCGACCTGACCGCGGGCAACGTGCCGGTCGGTGACCGGGCCGAGGCGCACCGCACGCTGTCGGTGGCCGCCGCGGCGGTCGAGGAGATCGTCAAGTTCATCCCGCCGGGCCAGGAGGAGGTGCCCGACGACGGCTTCTGGTCGGAGCGCGGGCGTGCGGTCCGGGCGGCCGAGCCGGGCCGCTTCCAGCTCGACCGGCTGCTGATCGTCCGGGACACCTACCGTGACCTGGCGGCCCAGCATGCCTGAGCCGGAGGGGAACGGCGCCGAGGAGCGGGGCGGCTCGTCCTGGCCGGATGACGGCACCGGCGGGTACGGCGGGGGCCCGGCCCGCTCGCTGGTCGAGGCGTACGTCCATCTCGACCTGACCGTTCTCGGCGGCGAGCGGAACGCCGCCGAGCACGCCGTGCTGACCGAGGAGGAGGACGGCTGGCGGGTCACGCTGGACGACGCCGAGGTCGTCGTCCCGTACGCCGCGGAGGTCGAGGCGCGGCGGGACGATCTCACGTTCGGCTCCGGCATCTCGGAGCTGGTCGACCCGGGTCAGTGGGTGCTCGTCGGCGCCACCTACGCGCGCAGGGCGCTGGAGGCGGCGCTCTTCTTCGCCGCCGACCCGTCCTCCGACGAGCAGTACATGGACATCGTCACGCACTGGCGGTTCGCGGCCGACGCGGTGACGGAGGCGCTGAAGTTCGTTCCGGACGACGCCGACGCGCTGTCCGAGGCGTCGTTCTGGACCGAGATGGGGCGGGAGGCGTACGAGCGGGAGCCTGCCCGCTTCACCCGGGCCAGGATGGAGGACGACCTCGCCTACTATCGCACCTCCCTCGACGACTTCCTCCGGTTGCACGCCGAGGACGACTGATCATCTGTCCGGGTCGGGATGCTCTACCTCGCGGACGCTCCGGCATGTTCCAGGAAGGTGCGGACCTCCTCGGCCTCCGGAACACCGAGCTCCCCGTAAAGGCCGAGAGCCAGCCGCCCATGCGCACACGCCTGCTCTGAGTGCCCGAGCGCGAGGTGGGCGCGCGCCAGCCCATCGTGAGCACGCGCCTGCTCCGGCCGGTTGCGCGTCAGGTCGGCGAGCGCGAGCGCGGCCGTGTGCTCCTCGACCGCCAGAGCCGGGTCGCCCGCCGCCTCGGCCAGCCCGTTGAGTGCGGCCGCCTCGTCGGTGGTGTTGCCGAGCGTGCGGTGGAGAGCCGCGGACTGCTCATGGCGGGTGCGTGCCTGGACGAGTTCGCCTTGGTGCCGGAGGACGACGCCGAGGTGGTTGAGGGTCACCGCCTCTCCGGCCGGGTTGCCGACCTTGCGGTGGAGCGCCAGTGCCAGGTCGAGATGGCGCCGGGCCTCCTCCGGACGGCCGGCCCGGTCGAGGACGAGGGCGAGGAGGCCGAGCACGTGCGCCTCGGCCCAGGTGTCGGCACCGATCCGGGTGAGGCCGAGGGCCTGCTTGAGGTACTGCTCCGCCTGACTGTCCTGCCGCCGGCGCAGGGCCACGTTCCCCAGGGTGAGGAGTGCCCGAGCCCGTTCGTGGTCCTCCTCGCACCCGTCGAGGGCCTGGTGGGCGTGCTCCTCCGCTCGCTCGTACTCGCCGCGCCGCCAGTAGGTCCACGCCAGGTCGGTGAGCGCTCGCGCCTGGACCTCGCGGTCGCCGAGTTCGCGGCTGCGCTGGAGCGCCAGGGTGTGCAGCGTGAGCGCGTCGTCGTGGTGCGCCTGCCGGTCGAGGTAGGGGCGCATCGTCAGGGCCAGGAGGCCGAGGCAGATCTCCGGTCCGTGGACGGCGGTCGCGATGATGTTGGAACGCTCGGCGTCGAGCCAGGCGATCGCCTCCGCGGCGTCGCGGACGGGCGCGATCGGGGCGGCCGGCTGGGGGATGCCCTCCCGCTGGCCGACACTGTGCGGGAAGAGCCGGTCCATCGCCGCGCGGGAGCGGTGCAGGTAGTAGACGAGCAGCCGCATGACGGCGCCGTCGTCCTCGGCGATCGAGCGCGCGTGCTCGCGGAGCAGGTCGTGGAAGGTGTATCTGCCCGGTTCGAGCTGCAGGAGCATGTGGGCGTCGAGGAGGCCTTCGAGGAGCTCCTCCGCCTCGTCCTCCGAGATCCCCGCCAGCGCGGCCGCGCCGCAGGCGTCGATGTCGCGTCCGGGAACCAGCCCGAGCAGGCGGAACATGTGCTGCTCGGCCTCATGGAGGTGCTCGTAGGAGAGGGCGAAGGCCGCCGACACCCCGTCCAGGAGCCGGCGATGGTCCCGCAGCCGCCCCGCCAGATAGGACACGGTCCAGCGCGGGCGGTGCTGGAGACGGGCGGCGGAGATCCGGATGGCGAGGGGGAGGTACCCGCACAGGCGCAGCACCTCGCGTACGGCGTCCGGCTCGTGGTGGGCGCGTTCGCCCACGATCCGCTCGAACAGCCGGGCCGCGTCCTCCTCGCCCAGCACGTCGACCGACAGCGCGTGGGCGCCGTCCAGATCGACGAGCCGCCGCCTGCTGGTGATCAGGACGAGGGTGTCGGAGTGGCCCGGCAGCAGGGGGCGCACGTGCTCGGCGTCGAGCGCGTTGTCGAGTACGGCGAGCACGCGGCGGTCGGCCAGCTCGGCACGCCAGAGGGCGCTCCGCTCGGCCGATGTGACCGGGATGCGGTCGGCGGGCACTCCGAGCTGGCGGAGGAGGGCCTCCAGCGCGGCGGCGGCGTCGACCGGCTCCCGGCCCGCGGTGTGGGCCCGCAGGTCGATGAAGAGCCGGCCGTCCGGATAGCGGGCGGCCAACCGGTGGGCCACGTGGACGGCGAGCGTGGTCTTGCCGATCCCGGCCATGCCGTCGATCGTGACGACCGCCGACCCGTGGTGCTCGCCCAGCTGCTCCAGTTCGACGGCGCGTCCGGCGAAATCGGGGATGTCGTAGGGCAGGAAGGTGGAGCGACGCGGCGGCCCGGGAACCACTGGCGCCGCGTCAACCAGGCGCAGGGCCGGATCATCCACCAGGACCGCCCGCTCCAGCTCGGTGAAGGCGTGTCCGGGGTCAAGGCCCTGTTCGTCCGCGAGAGCCGTACGGTAAGAACGCGCCGCGGCCAGGGCGTCGGCCTGCCGCCCCGCCCGGTGCAGGGCCAGGACGAGATGGCCGTTGAGCTTCTCGCGGAGCGGGTTGGCGGTCACCTGGGCGGCGAGCTCGTCGAGCAGGTCGCCGTGCCGCCCTGCGGCCAGCTCGCCTTCCACCAGGCGCTCGTATGCCGACAGCCGCCGGTCGTTCCAGAGCTCCCGGACGCCGCTGGCGTAATGCGCGTGCACATCCTCCAGCGCCTCGCCGCCCCACAGATCCAGGGCTTCGCGCAGCTCACCGGCGGCTGCCAGCTCGGTGAACTCCTGCGCGTCGACCTGGCCGGGCTCCGGCTGCGCGACGTAGCCGCCGGCCCGCGTCTCAAGGAGGTGTCCGGCTCCCGCGCCACGCAGTGCCTTGCGGATCGCGGTGATCGAGGCGTGGATCTGCGATCGGGCGGTGTCCGGCTGGTCGTGGCCCCACATCGCGTCGATCAGCCGCTCGATGCTGATCACCCGGCCGGCATTGAGCAGAAGGTAGGCCAGCACAGCCCGGTGACGTGGGGCGACACCCGTCAGCGGTGCGCCGTCGACGACCATCTGGACCGGGCCGAGAAGGGTGAAGCGCAGCATCGTCTCCTCATCGCCGTCGCATCGTGCGCGCATAGCGAATGTATCAATCCGGACAGCCACTCTGATCTCACACGAACCGAGACGGAGGAAACACGATGGAAGCCCGGATGAAGAACCCCGCCACGATCATCCCCGCCGCGATGAAGCCGATCATGGAGTTGATGAAGGCCGCCCAGTCGCAGGGGCTCCCCCAGGAGCTCATGGAGATGATCCACCTGCGGGTCAGCCAGATCAACGGCTGCAGCTTCTGCGTCGACGCCGGCCTGAAGAACCTGCGCAAGCTCGGCGAGAGTGACGACCGCATCGGCCTGGTCGCCGCCTGGCGCGAGGCTCCGTACTACACCGACGCCGAGCGGGCCGCGCTGGAGTTGGCCGAGGCCTCGACCCGGCTGGCCGACCGCGCCGACGCCGTCCCCGACGAGGTCTGGGACAACGCCGCCGACCACTTCGACGAGCGGCAGCTCGCGTCGATCCTGCTGATGACCGCCGTCACCAACCTCTTCAACCGCCTGAACGCCCCGATCCGGCAGATCGCCGGCAGCTGGTAAGCCGCGAACCCCACGCGCAGAAGGAGACACCGACATGTCCGTCGTCCGCTCGCACCGCTACTCCGTCGCCGACGCCGACCTGGAGGAGTTCCTGGCCCGCCGGAGCTCGCTGATCGCGACCGTCCGGGAGGGGCACCCCGGGCTCACCCACGTCGTGCTGATCCGGCTCGAAGACGGCACCTACACCGACACCTGGCACTGGGAGACCGCCGAGCAGTTGGGCGCCGCGCTCGCCGCCCTCCCCACCTTCCCGGAGGCGCCGCTGACCATGGCCCTCACCAAGGACGGCACCGCCCTGAACGGCCAGGTCGTCGACGAGCGCTGAGATCGCCCGCCCCCGGGGAGAGTGACCGGGGGCGGGCGATCGGGGTGGGTGACCGGAGGAGAGCGACTTGCGTCAGGCGGCGTCGCGTACGGTGACCGTCAGCGTCCCCTCGACCGGTGCCCGGCCGGGTACGCCGATCGAGAGCGTGCCGGTGTAGGTTCCCGGACCGCCGAAGGCGCGGTCGGACACCACGGTGAACGCGTCGTTGATCCGCATCTCGGGGATGCTCGCCTCACGGGTGGTCGTCGGGGTGAGCCGCTCCGTCACGCCGTCGCTCCAGGTGACGATCGCCGTGAGGGCGGTGGAGGCGACGCCGGGCGCGGTGACGGTCCAGGTGGCTCCGGCCGGTGCGCCGTCCTTCACGGTCACCGGCGCACCGAGCGCCGCCATACGCCAGGGGACATCGGCCGTGGGGAAGAAGTTCGTCCCCTGGACCGTCAGCCGGCCGCCCATCGCGGACAGGCGGGTCGTGAAGTCGGCGTAGTTCCGCTGGGCCTGCGGGGTCCATCCCGCCTCGGCGGTGGCGATGAGCCTCGGGTAGCTGTAGTACTGCGCCTGGCCGACCCGGCGGATGAACTCGCCCCACAGGGCCGACTCGACGCCCAGCACGCTGGACTCGGTGATGTTGGGGATGAACGTGCCGGGATCCCAGTTGTAGTGGCGGTCCAGCCCGCACACCCCGCCGCACGCCCAGGTGCCGCCCTGCGGCTGGCGCGAGTCCTGCTTCTGCGGCACGTACGTGTGGGCCGCCGGCGAGAGGATCACCTTGGCGCCGCGGTTGTTCACCGCGCCGGCCACGGCGTTCCTGTCGCCGTTCCAGAACTGGACGACGGCGCCGTCCCGCGGGAGCGCGGTCCCGGCGTACTCGTTCCAGCCGACGACGGTCTTGCCCAGCGACGCGACGGTCTCCGTGAAGGCGTCGACCATCCTCGTGTAGTCGGCGTGGCTGGTGACATGTGCCTCGTCACCGCCGATGTGCAGGTACGGCCCCGGGGTCATCTCGGCGATGTCGGCCAGGACGTTCCGTACGAACTCGTAGGTCACGTCGCTGCCGGCGTCGAGCGACGAGTAGCCGACGGAGCCGGTGCCGTTGTGCGGCACGGTCGTCTCCCCCGGCTGCGGCCGGGGCTGAGCGCCCGCGGAGTTGAGCTGCGGGATCGCGTGCAGCGCGGCGTTGGTGTGGCCCGGCATGTCGATCTCGGGGACCACCGTCATGCCGTTCTCGCCGGCGTAGCGGACGATCTCGGCGTAGTCGGCCCTGGTGTAGAAGCCGGTGACGCCGAGCTCGGTGCCCATCTGCTGGCCGTTGCCGTTGTACGTCATCGCGGTGCCGCCGCTGATCCCGGTGAGCAGGCCGTAGTCGATGCCGGACGGGTTGTCGTCCGGTGTGCCGATCGCGATGCGCCAGCCCTGGTCGTCGGTCAGGTGCAGGTGCAGACGGTTGACCTTGAACTGGGCCGCCGCGTCGATGTACGCCTTGACCTCGTCCATCGGGTAGAAGCTGCGGGCGACGTCGAGCATCATCCCCCGGTACGCGAAGCGGGGATAGTCGCTGATCGTCACCTGGGGCACCGTCCACGCGGTGGACACGACGGTGTCGGACTCCACCCACTGCGGGAACAGCTGGCGCAGCGTCTGCACGCCGTTCAGCGCGCCGTTGGGCGTGTCGGCGCCGATCCGGACCCGATCGGCCTCGACGGTGAGCGTGTATCCCTCGTCCGCGTGGCCTGCGGGCGCCTTGCCCGCGCCGACCTCGACGACGATCGGCGCGGGACCCCATCCCTGGCCCACCACGTTCAGGCGGTAACCGGTGGACGGCCGCAGGATCCCGGCCAGGTACCGCGCCGGGCCGTCGGCGCCCTGGCCGATCGCGACGATGCGGGTGTTCTTGTGCAGGGTGAACGGCGTGCCGTCGTGCGTCTGGACCGACACCGGCTGCGGGAGCAGGCCGAGGGTCGGCTGTGGCGGCGCGGGCGGGCCGTCCCAGATCTCGAACTCGGAGATCGAGTACCCGTACGCGGCCCACCGCTGGTAGCCCCGCATGCGGACGTAGGACACCGGCGCGGGGGACTTCACGTCGATGATGTCGATGCGGGGGCAGGTGTCGCGCTGGAGCCGGGTGACGTCGGTCCAGGTGACGCCGTCGGCCGACGTCTGCAGGGCGAAGTCGCGGGCGCAGGCGTTGGGCCAGGTGAGCGTGACGTGGTCGACCTTGGCGGGTTGGGCGAGCTGGACCTGCACCCAGTTGTCGTCCTGGTACTTCGACGACCACCGCGTATTGGTGTCGCCGTCGTTGACGTGCGCGGCGACGAAGTCCTGGCGGTCGAGCTCGACGCTCGACGCGGTGGCGGTGCCCGTGAGCGCGAGGTTGGCCGGAGCCGCCGCGGCGGTCGCCGTCAGTGTGGCGGACGGGGTAGCGGACGGGGTGGCCGACGGGGACACCCGTGCCATGCCGACGCCCGGCTGCGCGAGCATCGCCGCGGCGAGTACGGCCGACAGGGCGACCCCGATCGAGCGGCTCCTCGATCGGGTGGGGGAACGGTGGGGGGATGCGGACATGGGGCTCCTTCGCGACGCCCGATGTTGTCGCCGACGCATGCCGAGCCGACGCTCGGCCCGCCGGTTACGGGGATAACGCCCGAGTTTGGGCGTCGCGATCGGTTTATGTCAAGAGCCTGAACATAAATCGACGGGGCGTGGGCGTCCGTATCGCCACTGTCAGGAGGCGTCGGCCCGGAAGGACGAGCGGTACGACTGCGGTGTGACGCCGACGACGCGCTTGAAGCGCTCACGGAAGGCGGTGGGCGAACCGAAACCGGCCTGTGCGGCGATGCGCTCGACGCCGTGGTCGGTGGTCTCCAGCAGGAACTGCGCGCGCCGTACCCGGGCCCGCAACAACCACTGCAGCGGCGTGGTGCCCGTCTGCTCCCGGAAGCGGCGGCTGAAGGTCCTCTCGCTCAGCCCGCTGCGCGCGGCCATCGCCGCCAGGGTCACCTCCTGCGCGAGGTTGTCCTCGATCCATGACAGCACCGGCTCCAGCAGTGAACCCCGGGGCATCGGCGGCTGCGCGTGCACGATGAACTGCGCCTGTCCGCCCTCCCGTTCCAGCGGCATCACCGACAGCCGGGCCGAGTCCGCGGCGACCGCCGAGCCGAGGTCCCGCCGGATGATGTGCAGGCACAGGTCCAGGCCGGCGGCGGCCCCGGCCGATGTCAGGATCTGGCCGTTGTCGACGTACAGCACATCAGGCCGCACATCGACCAGCGGGAACATCTCGGCCAGCCGGTGGGCCGCCACCCAGTGCGTGGTCGCGCTCAGCCCGTCCAGCAGTCCGGCCGCGGCGAGGGTGAACGCTCCGACGCAGATGGACGCGATCCGGGTCCCGGCGGCCGCGGCCGCGCGCAGGGAGTCGAGCACCTCCTGGCCGGGCGGCGCGGCGTGCTCCGAGCATCCCGGCACGATGATCGTGTCCGCCTCGCGCAGCGCCTCGAGGCCGTGCGGGGCGATGATCGTGAAAGCGTCGCCGGGCACCCGCGGCGTCGCCGCACAGACCTGGACCCGGTACGGGCGGCGCCCGTCCGCCAGGCGGGCACGCCCGAACACCTCGATCGGGGTCGCCAAGTCGGCCGCCACCACATGGTCCAGGGCCAGGACCGCCACCGTGTGCATGGGGACACGGTAAGCGAGAAATCGCCAATCACAAACGGACAGGTCAAAGGAGTGGTGTGGGCGTTTTCACCGACCATACCGGGTGGCGAGAACCCGGTGGAAGTTGTCGATTCAGCCCATGGGAGCCGGTGACCGGTCGCCCTAGCCTGGCGCTGCACGTTTCCGAGCATGTTGAGGAGGAGCGCACTGATGCGCGCGCAGTTCGTCTTGTTCGACGACTTCGACCCGCTGGATGTCATCGCCCCCTACGGGGTTCCGCACGGCGCGGGGACGGCCGCCGTCGTGCGGTCCGACCGCGGCCCGGGGACCGGAGCCGACCGGTGACGAAGTTCCTGCTCTCCGTCCATGTGCTGGCCGCCATCATCGCCATCGGTCCGGTGACCGTGGCGGCCAGCATGTTCCCGGCGGCGGTGCGCCGCGCCCAGTCGGCCGGACCGGACGCCCCCTCCCTCGTCTCCGCCCGGCTCCTGCACCGCGTCTGCCGCGTGTACGCCGTCGTCGGCCTGGTCGTCCCGGTCTTCGGCTTCGCCACCGCCAGCAGCCTCGGCGTCCTCACCGACGCGTGGCTGATCACCTCGATCGGGCTCACCGCCGCCGCGGCCGGGGTCCTCGCGCTGCTCGTCCTCCCGGGCCAGGAGGGACTACTCGTCGAACTCGACCGCGCCGGCACCTCGGTGGAGCGGGGCGCAACGGCGCGCCTGGCCATGTTCACCGGCATCTTCAACGTGCTCTGGGCCGTCGTGACGATCCTCATGATCATCCGCCCCGGCTCGACCACAGGAGTGTGACCGTGAACCGCACCAGACAGCCCCTGCGCATCGCCGCCGCGGTCGAACTCGCTTCGCTCCTCGTCCTGCTGGGCAACCTCGCCACCGCACACCTGCCCGCCATCTCCTCGCTGGCAGGACCCATCCACGGCTGCGCCTACCTGTTCACCGTCATCGCCACGGCGCGCGACCCGCAGCGCACCCCCGTGGCCGTCGGACTGGCCCTGCTGCCCGCCGTCGGCGGACTCCTGGCCTTGCGCCGGCTGACCACGACCACGGAGCGAGCCGGCCGGAGTCTCGCCGACTGAATCGGCGCTCGGCGGCGGAAGGACGTCGAGGCGCCGGGGTCCGTCGCTCATTCCCCGCCGGTCAGCTCACGCTTGCGGCGCAGCAACGCCGCCCGGTGGGCATGGGCCCGTACGGCCAGCACGATCGCGATCACGACGAGGACGGCGCCGGTCACCAGTGAGGGCACCAGTCCGGTCCCGCGCTGGACGGCGGCCACCGCCAGGACCACGGTCATGACGGTCGAGGCGGTCGTCGCGAGCCAGGCGGCGATCACCCGGTCCAGGGCGAACAGCGGTGCCCGCCGGGTGATCGCCCAGGCCCCGTAACCGGCCCATGCCAGGCAGAACGCCGTGAGAGCGGTGAAGGCGAGGTGGGTACGGCCGGCCAGTAGGACCGCGACGCCGGCCCCCGTCGGCGCCTCGGCCCTGGCGTACTCCTCACGGAGCCGATCGGTCACCGCGCGGCGGGCGATGGTGAACAGCCAGGGCGCGAACCTGCCCGGATCACGCAGCCGGGGAAGCCCACGGATCACGGCCAGCCAGATCTCCTGGGCCACGTCGTCGGCCCGCTCCGCGTCGAGCATGCGCCGTACGTAGGTCCACACCGGCACATGCCAGGCCGCCACCAGTTCGGTGAACGCCGCGCGTTCGCCGAGCTGGCAGCGCACCACCAGCAACTCGTCGGTCATCATGTCCTCCCGTCACCCAGCACAGTCGGGAAGAGAACCCCTCAGGTTCACGATGACCCGGACGACTTCCGCCGCTCAGGAACCGGATTTCGGGGAACGCGGGCCGGGGGCCCGCGTCACCGTGCCGCGGTGACCGTCCGGCGATCGAACAGGACCGCGACGGCGTCGGCGGTCTCCGGGTGGAGGGCCAGCAGCGCGCCGACCTCGCCGTGACCGGGCCCGTCACCGGCCTGGACGGTTGATCGCCACTCGCCGTCGCACCCGAGCAGCGCGGCCACGGCGTCACACGCCGCCGGATTGCCGGCCAGCAGGTCGGCCACCGGTCCGGCGGCCAGGGCGGGCGCCTGGCCCGGCGCCGCGTCCGGGACCGAACGCGCCGGCCGCGCCGACCGCGCCGGCCGCGCCGACCGCGCCGCCCACGGCGGCACCCACGCGTCGACGGCCGGCAGGGCGGCAGGGAACGTGCGGCCCGCCTCGCGTACGAGCACCGGCACCAGCTCGGGCGCCTGGTCCCGCAGGGTCGTGATCAGCTTGGGCAGCCACGGGAGCAGGACGGTGTCGGGCAGCCGACCGAACGCCTTGGACATCAGCTCGACCACGAAGGGCGTCAGCGCCGGAGCCGGTTCCAGCGCCTGCACGAACCCGCTCAGATACAGCGGGAACGCCGGGATCACGAGCGGGTTGGCCAGCAACTCGTCACACTGTTCCCGCAGCTCGGCCAGCGGCATCAGGCCGAGCTGGAACCGGGCGGCCCACAGCAGCGCCACCTTGGCGGGCGCCGCGGGATGCGACTGCTGTACGGCGAGTTCGAGCTGGGCGCGGTCACAGCCGAGAGCCAGCGCGAGGCTCTCCATGGAGAACAGGAAGCCGAGCATCGCGGCCACCTGGCGGACCCCGGTCTCCTCGTCCACGAAGGCGGTCGGCAACAGCGTGCAGTAATGCGCGTACCCGGCGGTGACGAACGCCTCGCACCACTCCGGCAACGCCGGCTCGGTGGCCCGGTAATGCGCCAACAGGCGGCGGATCCGGCGCAGCACGTCGGGGGCGTCGTCCACCGTTCGCTCGGCGGACAGCAGTTCCACGGCCCGCGCCCCGAGCTCCTCGGTGAACCGGCGGCTGCCCAGATAGAGGATGGAGTCCTCCACGGCCGCGAGCGCGACGGCAGCGGTCGCCTTGGGCGCCCACACGGTACGGCGCAGCCGCTGCTCCAGCACCTGCTCGACGGTGACGCCCTCGTAGCCGAGCTCGATGATCGATCGCTGGTGGCGGCCGATGGCCAGGTCCCAGCTTTCCTGGATCGACCGCTCACCCAGCCGGCGCTCGCCCATGATGGGACGTACCGCGTCCTCCGGCAGCAGGCGGCGGAGCATCCACAGCAGGTGCGAGCAGGGGCCGAGCTCAGGGTTCGCGGCGAGGTCGAGCAGCGCCCGCTGGATCGTGCGCTTCTCCAGGTCGACGCCGAGCGGCTCCAGCCGGTCGTACACGTCGCGGGCCAGCGGCGGGAGGGCCTCGTACCCCACCTGGCCGATCCGGTCGCCGCCGAGGAGGATCTCGCACAGGCGGCGCACGTCGCGGCGGCCGGGCACCACGTCCTTCTCGATGCAGGTGACCGCCGCGTCCTGGAAGTCGTACGGCGTGGGCCGGGCCCGGTTGCGCATCCCGGCGAGCAGGATGGACGTCTCGAACACGGCGATGGCGTCGGCCGTGCTGGCCAGATAGCCGTTGCGGCGGGCGAGGCGGACGATGTCGACGCACCAGCCCAGCAGTTCGGCCTCGTCGAGACCGTCCAGCGCGGGCGGGTTCGCCAGGAAGCCGGACAACCGGTCGGTGACCGGGCCCTGCGGGGCGGGCGCGGGCAGCGGCGCGCGCTTCGCCCGCTTCGCGGCTCCCTTCTGGCCGTCGAGCCGGAACGACGTGACGCCCCAGCGGGTCAGCGCCTTGCTCCAGGTGGCCGCGGCGATCGACACCGAGCCGGAGGCGAGGCCGAACTGCGCCTCGATGGCGGACTGGCTGGACGGGATGAGTCCGTACAGCCAGCGTGTGCCGGTCCGGGGGCTGATGTCGTAGGGCACGTCGGACGACAACCCGAACTGCTCGACCCGGCTGGCCGCGTGGTAGGCGCCGCACACGTACAGGCAGTCGGCCGGATCGGCGCCGGACGTGGCGAGGTGCTCGCGCATCCGGGTCCACATGTAGCGCTCGCGGTCCTCGTCACGGGACGACCGGTCGTCCTCGGCCGGACGAAGGCGCCGGAACAGGCTGCCGATCAGCACCATGACCTGGCGGTAGGTGTCGTAGTCCGCGCCTGCGAGGGGCTGCTCCACGTACTGGTCCCACCACTCGGACCAGTGCCGCACCTTGCCGTGGTGCAGCAGGTGCGCTTCGAGTTCGGCGAAGCGGGGGCGCAGGTCACCGATCTCGACGCCCACGGCGTCGCCGTGCAGGGCCGCGTCCTCGTCGCGTCCGGCGGTGTCGTCGTCGGCCGGGGCCGCCTGGGGCTCGGCGGGTCGCTCGCCGGGCAGCCACTGGAAGACATGGTCAGCCGAACGGTCCACCAGGACCAGCTCGACGCCCGGCGTGTCGAGGGCGTACGCGATGGCCTGGTACTCGGCCGACGCCTCGGTGATGGGCGCCACGACGCTGAGCGGCCCGGAACCCGGCGGGAAACCGTCGAGGTCGGACGCGAACGCCTGCAACGCCACGGGAAGGCGGCAGTTGCGCAGTTCGTCGAGCAGCGGCCTGAGGTCCTCGCACAGCTCCAGGTAGACGACCTTGGGCTGCTTCTCGCGCAGGCGGCGCACCATCGCCAGCGCGGAGGCCGGTGAGTGGTGGCACACCGGGAAGATCTCGAGTTCCTCGCCCAGCGCCCGGTCGACGTCGTCGACCATGCCCGACAGGATGTCGGCCAGCGCGCTCGGAGCGTCGGCGAAGGCGGCCGCGGCGTCGAGCAACTGCCCGCGCAGCGCGCCGAAGGTGCCCTGGCTCATCGAATCTCCTTGAGCGTGGAGACCCCCGCGTTCAGACAGGGGAGGAGAGCGGGAAGCCCGACCCGTTCGGATGGGACTTCCCAGGAATGGTCAGGAGAGTGTGGCGATCGCCTGGCGGCCGCCTTCGAGGAAGTCCTGCCACGGGCCGCCGTCCTGCTTGCTGCGGGGCTCGATGACGCCGTGCCAGTACTTGTTCAGGATGGCCAGGTCCTCCGGGCTGCGGCGGGCCAGCGAGCCCACCAGGGATCCCGCCAGCGTCTCCGCGCGCAGCGTGCGGTCGCCGAAGAAGTGGCTGTGCAGGATGGCGTCCTCCAGCACGCCGATCTGCTCGGCCGTGGACAGCGCCGACTCCAGCTTCTCGTCGTCGCTGGTGGCCGACGCCGCCGCGGCGCGCAGGTCGGCGAAACTCTGCAGCAGGATGTCCAGCAACGTGGGCGGCAGGTCCAGCTCGATCTGGTGGCGGCGCAGCAGCTCGGTGGTGCGGAACCGGACGATCTCCGCCTCGCTGCGCCGGTTCGTCACCACGGGGATCCGGACGAAGTTGAACCGCCGCTTCAGAGCCGACGAGAGGTCGTTCACGCCCCGGTCCCGGCTGTTGGCCGTTGCGATGATCGAGAAACCGGGCTGGGCGAACACGATGCTGTCGTCGTCCAGCTCGGGGATCGACACGTACTTCTCGGAGAGGATGGAGATCAGCGCGTCCTGCACGTCGCTGGTCGCCCGGGTCAGCTCCTCGAAGCGTCCGATCATGCCCTGCTCCATCGCGGTCATGATCGGTGAGGGGATCATCGACTCGCGGGACTGCCCGCGGGCGATCACCATGGAGACGTTCCACGAGTACTTGATGTGGTCCTCGGTGGTGCCCGCGGTGCCCTGGACGACAAGGGTCGACGTGCGGCAGATCGCGGCCGAGAGCAGCTCGGCGAGCCAGCTCTTCCCGGTGCCCGGGTCGCCGATCAGCAGCAGGCCGCGATCCGACGCCAGGGTCACGATGCTGCGTTCGACGAAGCTGCGGTCGCCGAACCACTTCTGCGAGATCTCGCGGTCCAGCCCGTCGGAGCGCTCGGACCCGAGCACGAACAGCCGCACCATGCGGGGGCTGAGCCGCCACGAGAACGGCTTGGGACCGTCGTCGACGGACTCCAGCCAGTCGAGCTCTTCGGCGTACTTGACCTCGGCGGGGGCACGCAGCAGGTCATCGGTCACTTGCGGGTCTCCTAGGTGAGGAAGCTCTTCAGCTCGAACACGAGTTTGCGGATGTGGCCCGAGATCACGGGCGTGCCCAGGTCCTTGAGGTGCTGGCGGAACCACGGGTCCACGCTCTGGTGCCCGGAGCTGTTCACCGAGCCGACCGGGATGAACTTCACCCCAGAGCGGTGCACCGACTGGAAGTCGGTCAGCAACGATCGGTTGTCGTAGAAGTCGGAGATCCACACCATCACGGTGTTGCGCGGATCGGTGATCTTGGGCCGGGCGACGGACATCGCGACGGTGCCGTCGGTGCCGCCGCCGAGCGTCGTACGGAGCAACACCTCGAACGGGTCGTGCACCCACGGGGTCAGGTCGATCGCCCGGGTGTCGTACGCGACCAGATGCACGTCCACCTTGGGCAGCCCGGCGAAGATCGACGCCAGGATGGTGCAGTTCACCATCGAGTCGACCATCGACCCCGACTGGTCGACCACCACGATCATCTTGGCCGGGGTGGTCCGCCGGGCCGTGTGCCGGTAGAACAGCCGGTCCACGTAGAGCCGCTCGTCCTCGGGGCTCCAGTTGGTGAGGTTCTTCCAGATCGTGCGTTCGATGTCGAGGTTGCGGAACACCCGCTTCGGCGGCACCGACCTGTCGATGGTGCCGACGCTCGTCTTCTCGACCTGGGTGCGCAGCACCTCGGCGACCTCGTCGACGAACCTGCGGATCAGCGCCTTGGCGTTGGCCAGCGCGATCCCCGACAGGTTGGCCTTGTCCCGTAGCAACTGCTCGATGAGCGACATGCTCGGTGTCAACCGCTTCGCCAGCGCCGGGTCGGCCAGCACCTCGCGCAGCCGCATCCGGCGGACGAGGTCGCCCTCCAGCCCGGCGAGCACACCGGCCAGCTCGTTCCCGCCGGGGTGGGAGCGCAGCTGGCCCGGCTCGCAGCCGAGCGCCTGCTCGAACCATCCGGCGTCCTGCTGCCAGCGGGCCAGCTCGGTGGCGGTGACGGAGCCCGTCCCGGTCGAGAACACGTTGAGCAGCAGCTTCGACACCAGGGCCGCCCGGCGTACCTCGTCCGTACCGACACCCTCGGGGGACGCGGGGGCGCTTTCTGAGGGCGTGCTTTCCGGGGCGTCGTCCTGCTGCACCATCAGGCCCCGCAGTTCGGCGCCCAGGTCGGGGAACCGCTGCACGAGGTTGTCCACCGACACGGACGGATCGAGCAGCGCGGGCGGCAACCCGAGGTCGTCGACGATGGCCACACTGGCCGTCTCCAACGAGGGCTGCTCTTCGGGGTCGAACAGCCGCGCGAGCAGGCGCCAGTAGAGCACCTGACGCCGGTTCTCGTCGGCACTGACCCGGGGGTCGGTCCGGGGGTCGTTCAGGGGGGTGCTCATCGTCTCAGGAGCCGTCCGGCTCGCTCGCGCAGTACGGCGACGGCGTCACCGGCCTTGGCCTCCGCCTTCACCACCTTGGGATCGGTGGGGCCCAGCGCCCAGTCGCCGTTGTGCGCCGTCACCGGCTTGCGCTTGACCGTCGCCTGCACCGCGAGGGGCTGCAGAGTCCAGCCGCCGTCCCAGCGGATCAGGCCGAGGCACGCCGTGGAGGCGGCCACCAGTTCTGGTGTGAGCGGGCCGCAGGTCGGCAGCCGGTCGACGTCGACGGCGAGGGTGTGCCCGCCGAGGTCCAGCGTGACCGCCCCGCCTTCGGTCGCCGTCGTGTAGCCCTCCACCAGCACGGGTTCGGAGATCCGTACCGGATGGCGGTCCAGGGGAGGCACCGCGGGGGCGAGCGCGCCGGCGAGCAGGACCCGCGCGGTGGCGAACGGGTCGGCGGGCTCGCCCGCGCCGGCCCGGTCGTCGTGCCACACCAGATCGCCGCTGTCCAGGAGGGGCATGTCCGTGATGTCCAGGCTGCGCTGCTCGGCCAGCGCGCCGAGCAGCACCGGGTACCGGTGCGGCAGCCGCCAGAGGGCCGGACCGACGATGGTGTCCACCTTCGGGGCGGCGACGCTCGCGCGTACCAGCCGGGGCGGCGTTCCGGCGGACTCCAGGATGCCGTGGACCTGGATCTGCACCGCGGTGCCGTGCTCGTGGACGTCGACGCCGAGGATCAGCAGCCGTCCCGACACCGATCCCGAGGGCTCGGAACCACTGTGCCCGCCGCCGGGCCGCGACAGCAGCAGGGCGCGCGTCCACAGGTCGGCCCAGCGTCGGGCGGGCAGCCGATCCATCGTCCCGACCGGGCTCGACGCCCGCAGCTCGGCCGCCAGGCCGTCGAGCAGCACCGCCTGCCGGCGCAGATCGGGTACGGCCAGCAGGGCCTCGATCGTCTGGTCCGCGGCGGAGACGAGGTCGTGGCCGACACCCCGCCACCCGGTGATGGCCAGCTCGTTCAGCCAGGACCGGCACCCGCTGAGCAGGTTGTCCGCGCTCGGCGCCGTCGTGGACGGCGACTCCTCCCACGCCACCCTGGTCCGTCCCAGCGCGGTGTCGAGGCGGGTGAGCAGGGCGTCGTGCACCGCGCCGAACAACGCGGTGCGCCCGCCGGCCAGCGGGGTCAGATGCTCGTCGGTGGCCGAACCGGCGATGATCTTCTCGGCCGCCTCGCCCGCCCGCACGCCGAGCGGCGTGGCCGCCAGGGCGCCGGCCAGCGCGGACAGCGCCATGGCGCGATCCTCACCGAGCCGGGCGAATCCGTGGACGAGGGCGTCGTCGAAGCCCGCCACCAGGTCGAGTGCCTCGTCGACCCCGGGCAGGGGAGCGTCGAGCAGTTCGGCGAGTTGCACGCCAATCATCAGCGGACCGCCCCCAACGCCGGGAACCAGTGCATTTCGGGGATGGGCACGGTCGTGTCGGGCACCTCAAGGTAGTTCAGGTGGCGCAGGAAGCGGCTGAACACCATGGCCGCCGGAGCGCGCTCGACCTGGCCGTCCATGCGGCTCACCAGGTCGGCGCCGGACGACGCGCCGTCGCCGACGTCGACGCGCAGGTAGCGGGCCACCCGATCGAGGCCGTACTGCAGCACGGCCTCGGCGGCGAGCAGGTGCAGGTGCTTGCACGGCGAGCTGCCCGACGGCAGGGCGCCGCACGGCCGGTTGTTGTTGGTGCTGCAGCTGTACGCGTGGGTCCCGGCGGTGAACGACGAGACGTACACCCGCTCGATGTCCGAACCGCTCGACACGACGCCCTGCAGCCGCCCGTCCGCCAGTTCGACGAAGGGAACCTTCGCCAGCTTGCGCGGCGCGACAGGGGAGACCACCCGTAGTGCGCTGCGCTGTTCCCACGCGGCTCTGTCCGCGTTCACGCCCTTCGACCTCCAGCCCAACGGCTCGCGGACGCCCTCCGGTACGGCGGCGCCTGCACGAACGGCCGATCCATGATCGGGTAACTTACCCCATTACTGACCGGCCGGTGCCCATCATTACGAATGACCGCTATTGCGGTAGCGCGTACCCGCGTGGAGGTGTGGCACGGCGCGGTTCCCGCACGTGAAGGCCGATCTCGCGTGAACGCCGACCTCATCGGGTGGCTTCCGGAGACGGGTCGCGTGACGCGGGTCCGCAGGTCAGCACGGCCGCGGCGGGTGGGCACGGCATGGTCCATTCGGGTGTCGTCACCAGGACGTCGACATCCGGCGGCACGCTCAGGGCGACGTCGGTCCGGCAGTCGGACTCGGCCTGCCACAGGCTCTTCCCGCACGTGACGGCGAGGCGCAGCGTCTTCCCGGACTCCCAGGTCTCGTGCGTCGAGGGCGCCTCGCCGCGCCAGGTGGTCTCCCGCCGGACGGTGAGACTCCCGGCGTCGCCGGGAGCGACCCGCACGGTGACCGCCCCCCGTACGTCCACGGTGATCCGGTGCGTCGTGATCGCGTACGTCACGGTCCTCGTCTCGGTCCTGCTCTCGTCGAGGACCGACGAGTCGTAGGAGCCGGGAAAGGAGAAGTCGTAGTCGCGGGGGACGCGGATCTCCGACCAGGCCGCCAGCGCCATCCCGGCCACCGCGAACACGGTCAGCGCCGCACCGGCGGCGATCCACCCGGTACGCACCTTTCTTCGCATCATGTCGTTTCTCAAATCTTGAGGAATCGCAGTACGGCCAGCACCCGGCGGTGGTCTTTCTCGACGCCGGAGAGGCCGAGCTTGGCGAAGATGTTGTTGATGTGCTTGCCGACCGCGCTCTCGGAGACGACGAGGGCCTCGGCGATGCCGGCGTTGGACCGTCCCTCCGCGATCAGCGCGAGCACCTCGTACTCCCTGCGGGTCAGCAGGTCCAGCGGATCGCTGTGCCGGCGCAGCAACAGCTGGGCGACCACCTCGGGGTCCAGGGCCGTGCCGCCGGCGGCGACCCGCCGGAGCGAGTCCAGGAACTCGGCGACGTCGGCCACCCGGTCCTTGAGCAGATAGCCGATGCCGGTCGTCGCCATGGACAACAACCGGGTGGCGTAGCGTTCCTCGACGTACTGCGAGAGCACGAGGATCGGCAGCTCGGGCCGCCGGTGCCGCAGCAGCAGCGCCGCGCGCAGGCCCTCGTCGGTGTGCGACGGCGGCATCCGCACGTCGGTGACGACGAGATCGGGTTCGTGGTCGTCCACCGCACGCAGCAGCCCTTCGGCGTCGGCCACCGCCGCCACGACCTCGATGCCGGCCGACCCGAGGACCCAGACGAGCCCTTCCCTGAGGAGGACCGAGTCCTCGGCGAGCACTACACGCACGGCAGCTCCACCTCTATCGTCGTCGGACCACCGCTCGGGCTCTCGATGCGCAGGGTCCCGTCCACCGATCCTGTCCGTTGCGCGAGGCCGCGCAGGCCCGACCCCTTGGACGGCTCGGCACCCCCGCGGCCGTCGTCGCGTACGACGAGGCGGAGCACGTCGCCGTCGCGCCGTACCGCGACGTCGGCGCCGGAGGCCCGCGCGTGCTTGGCGATGTTGGTCAGCGCTTCGGAGACGACGAAGAACGCCACCGCCTCGATCACGGGAGAGGCGCGTTCGGACACGTCGACGCTGAGCCGTACGGGGAAGGGGGCCCGCGCCGCGAGACCGGACAGCGCCGCGTCCAGGCCCTGGTCGTTCAGTACGGCCGGGTGCAGCCCCTGGACGACGTCGCGCAGCTCCTTCAACGCCTGCTTGGCGTCCTCGTGTGACCGCACGATCACCTGGCGGGCGGGCTCGGGCAGGTCGGTGAGAGTGGCACGGGCCATGCCGAGGTTCAGCGCGAGTGACACGAGCCGCTGCTGTGTGCCGTCGTGCAGGTCGCGTTCGATCCGGCGGCGTTCCGCGTCGGCGGCCTCGACCACCTCGGCCCGGCTCTCCCGCAGCGTCTCCACCCGCCGGGCCAGCTCGTCGTTCCGGCTGGGGCCGAGCAGTGACCTGGCCGCGACCGCGTCGAGCGCGGTGATGCCCCGGAGCAGCCACGGCACCACCACGAACAGCAGCAGCGCGCCCGCCGCGGGCAGCGCGGCGATCCATCCTCCGCCCGCCATCTGGAGCTGTACGGCGACGACGGCCGCGACCAGGCACGCCGACCACGAGACGACACCGCCGAGGAACCCCACTCCGCCGACCAGCGGTGCGACCACCAGGTGATAGGCGATCTGCCGCCACATGCCGCTCGACCGCGCGTCCGCGAGCAGCCTCCTGAGCGGGTTCCTGTTCCGGGGGATACGCGGCATCGGGGGGATGTCCAGGTCGAGGAAGGCGGCGAACCGGGAACGCTGCAGCCAGGTGAACAGCGGGACCACCCGGGTGAGAACCAGCAGCGCGACCAGGGGGACGACGACCGTCCAGATCAGCGCGACCGACGCCACGGCCAGTCCAGAGATCGCTCCCGCGGTCAGGAGCGCCATCGGGACACCCGTCGTCACGTGGATGGTGCGGAGCCAGGTCCGCGCCGACCAGTGATCGCGGATCCGGTCCCAGGGAGTGGTCATGCGTCAACCGTAGAGATCGGTACCGCTCGACGACATGACCAGGACATCCCAGAAAAAGGTGAGGCAAGCCCCACCTTTTGACTTGTGGGCCGATTCGCGTTCCGTGACACGCGGGCGTGAGCCGATCGCCGATCCGGTACGTCATAGAAGTATGAGGATGTGGCGAATCGCGCTTCTGGCGGCACTCGTCCTGGTTCTTGGGGCGTCCATGACGTCGTCGGCGCAGGCGGTGACCACGCAGAAGAAGGTCCTGGTGCAGCTCCGCGAGCAGGGCGGCTTCGCGGGCCTCGACGACCGCGTGACCGTGTACACCGACGGATGCGTCCGGCTCAGCCGCCGTACGGGACCGGCCGTGGCCCGATGCCTCACCGGCGGTGAGATGCGCGGGTTGCGCGCGGACCTGAGGCATCTGCGCGTCGGCCGCTCCGAGGCGCGGCCGCCGGGAGCCGACTTCATCAAATACACGCTGGCGTACCGAGGCCACCGCGCCGACCGCTACACGCTGCCCGGCACATGGACTGCGGTGGTACGGCGGCTGGAGAGGATCCTCCAGAAGTACTGGACCCCGTCCTGACCGCTCGCGGTCACGCTTCTCGGCGCGACCGGAAGAACTCCGAGACGATCCGGGTGTGCAGCGGGAACGCCAGCTCCCGCGGTCCGTCGATCAGCAGCCACTCCGACGTCTCGGCCGTGGCGACGACCGGCGGGAGGCCGGCCGAGCCGGTACGCGGCCCGAGGGCGAAGACCAGCACCGTGCCGTCGGGAGCGCTGAGCACGTCGAAGAGCCGCATGTCGTCGGCCTCGACGACGACGCCCGTCTCCTCGCGGAGCTCCCGGACGGCCGCCTGCTGCCAGGACTCGCCCATGTCGATGAAGCCGCCGGGCAGGGCGAGACCGCCACGGTGCGGCTCGACGTCACGGCGCACCACCAGCAGGCCGTCGTCCACCGGCAGCACCATCACCGCGACCGGCAGCGGGTTGAGGTAGCTGGTGTTCGCGCAGCCCGAGCATGAGCGCGGCCACGCCTGGCCGGGTGCGAAGGCCGCGCCGCAGAAGGAGCAATGCGAGTTCCTGATCGTCACGACCGTGAGACTAAACCAGGCCGAGTCCGCTGACTCGGACATTCATCACCTCATACCTGTACGCATCGGCCGGTGTCAGCCGGGCGTCCGGCCGTCCTGATCGGGTGGCCGCCCGAGGGCGCGGAACCCGCCGGCGAGGTGGACCGCCATCGCGCCGAAGGTGAGCAGCCAGGCCAGGAGCCCGAACCACACCTCGATGTCACCGATGGTCACCAGGATGGGCAGACCGGCGACGGTTCCGAGGTTGTGCGACGCGGCCCCGTACATGCCGAGAGGGAAGACCATGCTCCACAGTCCCGGCCCGTACCTGAGCGGGACGCCGGACCAGATGTGCCGCCACCAGCCCGCGATGATCAGGCCGACGAAGATCCAGCTTCCGAACGACCAGAAGAGCAGGCTCACGTGCACGGAGAGGTCGTGCGCCACCGCGGCCGCGGACGCCCCTCTCATGTTCGAGATCTGGGCTCCGGCGACGACGCTGATCGCGGTGGCGCCCATCGCGACCCAGTAGGGCGGCGTGAGATCGCGGGGCCCCATCTCGAAGAGCATCAACCGGAACGCCACGACGATCGCGACCGCCAGATAGAGCCAGATGGAGATCGACCAGGTCATGACGGCGAGCAGCGCCAGCTCGTCCCGCCACCCGCTCGCGGCGGGCTCCAGCGTCGCGGCGAGCACCGCGACGGACTGGCCGCCGACCACCCAGACGAACCAGGTTCCGTTGGCCCCCGCGATGGCCTTCGTCCCGTCCCGGCTCAGCAGGGCGGCCCACGGCACGAGATAGCTGAAGAGGACCCAGCTGGCCGCGCCGACGGCGAGCAGCACGGCGGCGGTGCCGGTGCGACCCTCCATGGCAAGCCGGGTGCCGAGCACGTTCGTGCCTGCGGTGAAGGTGAAGAACCCGAACGCCCGCCCGGGGTCCCGCAGGTCGCGGACCATCTCCGCCCGGCAGGCCAGCAGCCGCCACGCGTACAGCACGAGCAGGACGGCGTAGCCCGCCGCTCCCACCCAGAGCAACGCGGCGGACAGCACGGGCAGGCGCATCGCGCGCATGTCGATCGACACGATCCCCGTCGCCATCACCATGGCGAAGTAGGCCGGGGACAGGTCGCGGACCGCCGCCGCCCGCACGTCGCTCAGGCTCGGGCGGCGCACCTCAGGCCGGCCCGCCGATCTTGCGCCATCTGCGGCCCGTGGTGCCGGGCTCGGGAGGCACGATGGCGCCCCGGCTGCGGTAGACGACGAACGGCCGCCACAGGTACCACAGCGGGAAGCTCCAGGCGTGGACCAGGCGGCTGAACGGCCAGACCGCCCAGAGGGCCCACGCAGCCGTCGCGTGGAGCTGGTAGATCACCGGAGCGGTCGTCATGGCCCCGATGTCGGGTGATCCGGTGAAAAGGCCGCGGAACCAGGGGCCGACGGTGAGCCGGTAGTTGTATCCGGGACCGAAGAGGTTCCACCCGATGGTGGGGGCGACCCCGGTGAGCACGATGATCAGCAGCATGACGAGCGCCACGTAGTCGATCGTCGCGGTGGTGGCCTTGACGCGCGGGACCAGCATCCGGCGGCTCGCGAGGATCGCGATGCCCACGATGACGACGAGCGCGGCCAGCGCGCCGCCCACGGCCGAGAACCACCGGTAGACGACCTCCGGTATGCCGATGGCGTGGGTGACCGACGCGGGCACGAGGATCCCCATGACGTGGCCGAGGATCGCGGCGAACGCCCCGTAGTGGAAGAGCGGCGCGCCCCACTTGAGCAGGCGACGCTCCAGGAGTTCGGTCGAGTAGCAGTCCCAGCCGAACCTGTCGTACCGCCACCGCCAGACGTGGCCGACGACGAAGACGGTCATCGCGACGTACGGCAGGACGACCCACCAGAACACGTCCAGGGTGCTCGCGTCGGTCATGGTCGTCGCTCCTGTCCCGAGAGGTACTCCGGCGGCGCGAACGGCTCCAGGCCGACCTCCTCGGTGGGCGGGCCGCTCTCCCACAGCGCGCGCACGGCTTCGAGCTCCCCGCGCCGCAGCTTCGGCAGTAGCGCGCAGACCGCCTCCACGACGTGCGCGTACGGTGTCTCCACCGAGCCGAGCGCCCGGCGGAGCAGGTCGAGGTCGGCGCGGCGGCGGCGCAGCAGCGCGACGCCCTCCCGGCTGAGTGCGGCGAATTCGAGCACGAGCGGAACGAAGTCGGGCAGCTCGGCGTCCGGCGGGTGGAACCCCGCGCGGCGGTAGGCGGCCTTGTACGCGAGCATCGCCGTACCGCGCCTGCGCGTGTCGCCGTACCGGTAGTAGGTCAGGTAGAGCGCGGAGTGGCGGCGCAGATCGAAGGTGTCGACGTAGTGCCCGGCCACCTCGCCCGGAGGGGTCGCCCGCAGCCAGGCGAGGAAGGCGGCGAACTCCTCGCGCGCCGCCCTGGGCGCGGCGCGTCCGGCCTCGTCGAGCCGGTCGATGCCCGTGAACAGCGCCATGGTCGGGTACTGCAGCAGCACCGACGCGAGCTTGAACGCGTGCTCCGCGCCGGTCATGTCGCCTCCTCCCCAGGGAACGGGTCCTTCCCGGGAAACGGGTCCTTCCTGGGGAACAGGCGCGACGGGTCGCCGGTGCCGTCCCAGCCGAGCAGGTTGGCGCGCGGCCGCCCGTCGTCCCCGCGGAACATGGGCGGTCCCCCGGCCGGATTCCCCGCCGGAGGCGGGTATCCCTGACCGCCCATGCCGGGGCCGCCTTCCCCGTCGAGGCTGCAGAAGAGCTGCTGATGCTGGGCGGTCAGCGCGCCGGCGTCCTCGGCGTGGACCTGCGGGATGACGTAGCGCTCCTCGTACTTGGCGATCGCCAGCAGGCGGTACAGGTCGTCGACGTCCTCCGCGGTCATGCCGACCGAGCGCGGCAGATCCTCGCCGGGGTCCCGGCCGAGCTGTACGGCCCGCATGACCGCACGCACCGTGGCGAGCCTGCGCAGCACCAGGCGTACGGTCTCCGCCCTGCCCGCGGTGAAGAGGTTGGCCAGATACTCGACGGGTACGCGCAGCGAGTCGATGGTGGCGAAGACCCGGTCGGGGTCGGCGGGGTCGTATCCCTCGGCGTGCACGACGTCGGCGACCGGCGAGAGCGGCGGGATGTACCAGACCATGGGCAGCGTACGGAACTCCGGATGCAACGGCAGCGCCACCCGGTGGCGTACGGCCAGCGCGTGGACGGGGGAGCGGCGGGCCGCCTCGATCCAGTCGTCCGGGATGCCCTGGCGTGCCGCCTCCGCCCGGATCGCGGGGTCCTCGGGGTCGAGGAACACCGAGAGTTGCGCCTCGTAGAGGTCCTGCGGGTCGGGGGTGGTCGCCGCGCCGAGCACCGCGTCCGCGTCGTAGAGGAGCAGCCCGAGATAGCGGAGCCGGCCGACGCAGGTCTCCGAGCAGATCGTCGGCTGGCCGGCCTCGATCCGAGGAAAGCAGAACGTGCACTTCTCGGCCTTGCCGGTCTTGTAGTTGAAGTACACCTTCTTGTACGGGCAGCCCGACACGCAGAACCGCCAGCCCCGGCACCGGTTCTGGTCGACGAGGACGATGCCGTCCTCGGCCCGCTTGTACATCGCCCCCGAGGGGCACGAGGCCACGCACGACGGGTTCAGGCAGTGCTCGCAGATGCGCGGCAGGTAGAACATGAAGACCTGCTCGAACTCCATCCGCACCCGTTCCTCGATCCCGGCGAGGTTCGGGTCGCTCGGCGCGTGCTCGGGCGCGCCCGCGAGGTCGTCGTCGAAGTTGCTGCCCCACCGGATGCGCATGCCCCGCCCGGTGAGCGTGGAGATCGAGTGCGCGCTGGGGTTGGGCGTGCCGAGCGGCGCGTCGATGACGGTGCCGTAATCGTAGGTCCACGGCTCGCCGTAGTCGTCGATCGACGGCAGGTCGGGGTTGTAGTACATCTGCAGCAGGCGGCGCACCCGGCCGCCCGCCTTGAGCTGGAGCCGTCCCTTCGTGTCCAGGGTCCAGCCGCCCCGCCACCGGTCCTGGTCCTCGTACCCCCTGGGGTAGCCCACGCCCGGCTTGGTCTCGACGTTGTTGAAGTAGACGTATTCGAGGCCGGGCCGGTTGGTCCAGACCTGCTTGCAGGTCACCGAGCAGGTGTGACAGCCGATGCACTTGTCGAGGTTCATCACCATCGCGACCTGCGCCATTATGCGCATCAGAACCGCACCTCCTGCGACCGCCTGCGGATGACCGCGAGCTCGTCGCGCTGGAACCCCGCCGGGCCGTAGTAGTTGAACGCGAACGACAGCTGGCCGTACCCGCCGATCATGTGGGTGGGCTTGACGAGCACCCGGGTCAGCGAGTTGTCCGCCCCGCCGGGCCATCCGGAGATCTCCGACTGGGGGGTCATCAGGTTCCGGTCCTTGGCGTGGTACATGAACGCCGTGCCCTCGGGCATCCGGTGGGTCACCACGGCCCGGCAGACGACCACGCCGTTGCGGTTGTACGCCTCGATCCAGTCGTTGTCGGCCACGTCGATCTTGGCGGCGTCCCGATCGCTCATCCAGATGACCGGGCCGCCGCGGAACAACCGCAACATGTGCAGGTTGTCCTGGTACTCGGAGTGGATCGACCACTTGGAGTGCGGGGTGAGGTAGCGCACCGTCACCTCGGGGCGGTTCTCCTCCTCGATCCCCTGCGGCCCGAACAACCGGGCGTAGTTGAGCGGCGGCCGGTAGTTCGGCAGCATCTCGCCGTACTCGACGAGCCAGTCGTGATCGAGGAAGAAGTGCATACGCCCGCTCAGCGTGTGCCACGGCTTCTTGCGCTCGACGTTCAGCACGAACGGCGAGTAGCGGCGTCCGCCCGTCTCGATGCCCGACCACTCCGGGGAGGCGAACACGGTCCTGGGTTGTACCTGGGTGTCGGCGAACGTGATCCGGCGGCCCGCGCTCTCCCGCGCCAGGTCGGCGAAGCTCACCCCGGTGCGCTCCCGCAGCGCGTCCCACGCCTGGGCGGCCACCTGCCCGTTGGTGCTGCAGGAGAGCGTCATGATCGCCTCGGCCATGTGCACGTCGCGGGCCAGCGAGGGGCGTCCGTCGCCCGCTCCGGCTCGCACCCGGCCGTTGTCGCGCCCGAGCTGCTCGACGGCGGCGGCAGGCACCCAGGAGATCCCCTTCGTCGCGGTGCCGAGGGTGTCGACGAGCGGGCCGAGCGCCGCGAGCTTGTCCGCGATGGCGCCGTAGTCCCGCTCGACCGTGATCAGTTTGGGCATCGTCACGCCGGGAACCGGCTCGCACTCCCCGGCCTTCCAGTCGAGCACCCGGCCGCCCGGCTGGGCCAGTTCGTCCGGGGTGTCGTGCATGAGCGGCGCGGCGACCACGTCCGTACGGGTGCCCAGGTGGACGGCGCCGAGCCGCGACACCTCCCGCGCGATCGTCGCGAACGTCTCGAAGTCCGACCGCGCCTCCCACGGAGGGGCGATGGCCGGATTGAAGGAGTGGATGAACGGGTGCATGTCCGTGGTCGAGAGGTCGTACTTCTCGTACCAGGTCGCGGCGGGCAGCACCACGTCCGAGTAGGTGCAGGTGCCGGTCATCCGGAAGTCGAGCGTGACGAGCAGGTCGAGCTTGCCGCGAGGTGCCGCGTCGCGCCAGGTCACCTCGGCCGGGCGCACGCCCGGCGGTGACTCCGCGGCCCGGACGGCGTCGTCGGCGCCGAGCAGGTGCCGCATGAAGTACTCCATGCCCTTGCCCGACGAGCCGAACAGGTTGGCCCTCCATAGGGTGAGCACACGCGGGAAGTTGCGCGGGTCGTCGGGGTCCTCGGCGGCGAAGCGCAGCCGTCCCGATCGCAGTTCGTCCACGATGTGGTCGCCGACCGGGCGGCCGGCGCGCGCGGCCTCGTCCGCGAGATCGAGCGGGTTGCGGTCGAACGCCGGCTGCGCGGGCGTCCAGCCCAGCCGCTGGGCCAGGGCGACGCAGTCGGCGAAGGACCGCCCCGCGAACAGTCCGCGCCCGAGCGGGCTGGCGAGCTCTCCCGCGCCGAACGTCTCGTACCGCCACTGGTCGGTGTGCATGTACCAGTACGGTGTGGCGGCCATCTGCCTGGCCGGGCGCTGCCAGTCGAGCGCGAACGCGAGGTGGGCCCAGCCGGTGAGCGGGCGGATCTTCTCCTGCCCGACGTAGTGCGCCCAGCCGCCGCCGTTCACGCCCTGGCAGCCGCACAGCATGATCAGGGTGAGGAACGCCCGATAGGTCTGGTCGGAGTGGCACCACTGGTTGGTGCCGCCTCCCATGCAGATCATCGACCGGCCTTCGGAGATCTCGGCGTTGCGGGCGAACTCCCTGGCCACCCGGGCCGCCGCCGCGGCCGGCACCGACGTGATCTTCTCCTGCCAGGCCGGGGTGTACGGCTCGGGATCGTCGTATCCGGCCGGCCACTCCCCGGGAAGCCCGTCGCGCCGCACGGCGTAGTGCGCCATCACGAGGTCGAAGACCGTCGTCACCAGGCGACCCGCGACCCGCGTCACCGGCACTCCGCGGCGTACGGCCGAGCCGCCCTCGGTCGGGCCGACGTCGAAGCGGGGCAGATCGACGGGAACCGCCTCCGTGTGCCCGCCGTACAGCGTGAGCACCGGATCGATCCCGCCCAGGTCGAGGTTCCAGCGGCCCTTCCCCTCCTCGCCGAAGCGGAAGCCGAGCGAGCCGCCCGGCACCTTCGGCGTGCCGTCCGCCGCGTCGAGCAGCACCATCTTGTGCGCCGCGCCCTCACCCGCGTCGCCGAGGTCGGCCGCGGTCAGGAACCGGTCCGGCACGTACGCGCCGCCGCGCTCGGCCAGCGTCACCAGGAGCGGCAGGTCGGTGTACGTCTTGACGTAGTCGGTGAAGTAGGGCACCTGGCGGTCGCGGAAGAACTCGGACAGGACGACGTGCCCCATCGCCATGGCCAGCGCGCCGTCGGTGCCCGGACGGGCGGCCAGCCAGTCGTCGGCGAACTTGGTGTGGTCGGAGTAGTCCGGGGAGACCACCACGACCTTCTGGCCCCGGTAGCGCGCCTCGGTCATGAAGTGCGCGTCCGGGGTACGGGTGATCGGCAGGTTGGTCCCCCAGATCATCAGGTAGGACGCGTTCCACCAGTCCCCTGACTCCGGCACATCCGTCTGGTCGCCGTAGACCTGCGGCGAGGCGAGCGGAAGGTCGGCGTACCAGTCGTAGAACGACAGGATCGTGCCGCCGATCAACGAGAGGAACCGTGTCCCCGCCGCGTAGGAGACCAGCGACATCCCCGGGATGGGGGAGAACCCCGCCACCCGGTCGGGGCCGTACGTCCTGATCGTGTGCACGTGGGCGGCGGCGATCAGCTCGCTCACCTCGGACCAGGACGAGCGGACGAACCCTCCCTTCCCCCGCGCGTTCTTGTAGCGGGCCGCGCGTTCGGGGTCGCCCGTGATCTCCGCCCACGCCTCGACGGGGTCGCCGAGCCGCTCCCGCGCCTCCCGCCACAGTTCGAGGAGGGGCCCGCGCACGTACGGGTAGCGCACCCGGGACGGCGAGTAGGTGTACCAGGAGAACGCCGCCCCTCGCGGGCAACCGCGCGGCTCGTACTCGGGTGAGTCCGCCCCGATCGAGGGATAGTCGACCTGCTGCGTCTCCCAGGTGATGATCCCGTCCTTGACGTAGACCTTCCACGAGCACGAGCCGGTGCAGTTCACCCCGTGCGTCGACCGCACCACCTTGTCGTGGCGCCACCGCTCGCGGTAGAACTCCTCGGCCTCACGGCCGTCCTCGCGGTGCACCTCGCGGTAGTCCGTCGACGGCGTGCCCACCGTGAAGAACTGCGCGGCGCGCAGCAGCGACTCGACCGGCTCGCCGCCGGGCAGCAGCGGGGCCAACGGTTCCGCCATGTGATCACCTCGTTAGCGAGCGATACCCGGCAAAACGGACGGCGACGACCGGCTTAGGTGGATCGTGGCGATCTGATTACGGTGCAACGAAACGCGGCGACCGGACGTCCCTGGGATCGTGGACCACACCTTCGACGAATTCGTCCGGGTACGAGGCGACGCGTTGTTCCGCTACGGCGTCGTGCTGACCGGAAACGCGGACGACGCGGCCGACCTCGTGCAGGAGGCGCTGCTGCGGCTCGGCGACACCTGGCAACGCGTGGTCCGCAAGGACGACCCGGAGGGCTACGTCCGGACGATCATGGCCCGCCAGCACATCAGCTGGTGGCGGCGAAGACGGCGAGAACGCCTGGTGGCCGACACCCCCGAACACGGCTACACCGACGTGCGGCTCGACGGCGACGCGGGGCTGTGGGCCGAGATCGGCGGGCTGCCGCCGAAACAGCGGGCGGTGCTCGTGCTGCGTTACTACGAGGACCTCCCGGACGCCGAGATCGCCAGAATCCTCGGCATCTCGCCGGGGACCGTACGCAGCCAGGCCTCGCGTGCCCTCGACAAGTTGCGGATCCAGCGCCGCGCGATGCACATGGAGGAAGTGTGAGAACCGAACAGGACCTCGTCGGCATGCTGAGGAAGGCCGCGAACAGCGTGCCCCCGCCGGTCGATCTCGGCCAGGGCCTGGTGACCCGTCGAAGGCGCAGGACGCGCAGGCGCTACCAGTCGGCCCTGGCCGCCGCCGGGGTCGTCGCCGTCGTCCTGGGAGGGACGGCCGTCGTCCGCGGTGGAGATCGTACGGACGAGGTCGGGCCGATGGCCTCGGCCGCTCCCGGCACCGTCGATGATCCCGCCACCGTCGAGGGGCGGCCGAGTCCGGCCCGCGAGGTGTGGCCGGAGGCGGTGTCGACGATCCCCAAGAAGGCCGCGGACGGCTTCAGGTACCGGCCGGTCACCGCGCTCGGCCCCACCGAGATCCTGCTCACCGCGGAGGCGTCGTTCGAGAAGGCGGGTCGTTTCGAGGTCTATGACACGAGGACCGGGCAGGCACGGGTGCTCACGACGATAGTTCCCGGTGGAAAAGGCTACTTCGAGCAGAACGCCGAAGTGGGCCAGGACTACATCGCCTGGTACGGCACGAAGCCGAACGACGGCGTCGCGTGGGCCGACTTCTGGGTCGCCCCCCGCCAGGGCGGCGACCCGATCCGTGTCGGCGAGGTGGCCGGGGGCCTGGCTGCGGTGGACAGGATCGGGGTGACGAAGGACCACGTCGTCTGGTCGCCCCGTTCCGGCGGGGTGTACCGCATGCCGATCAGTGGGGGCGCGCCGGAGAGGATCGCGGGAACGGACGGGCTGTGGCTGACCTCCTGGCCGTGGGCGCGTGATGTGCCGGGCGACGCCGGCCCCGACGAGGAGCGGCGGAACAGGAACCAGAGCCTGCTGGTCAACCTGGAGACCGGCGCCCGACGATCGATCACCGCCCCTACCGGCGTGACGGGCCTGCGCTGCGCCACCGAGTGGTGCGTCGGCACGTCCGGCGGATCCGAGGGATCCGAGGGATCCGACGGACACGTCTTCGCCATGCGGCCCGACGGCACGGAGGGAAAGCAGCTGCCCGGACGCGCCCACATGCTGGAGATCCACGGCGGCCACTTCGTCCAGCTGAGCGAGGGACGTCCCGCGCTCTACGACCTGAACACCGGGAAGGTCGCCGGGATCAGCGCGATCACCAAGGACGGGGCCGGTGGCTCGTACGGGCGCGGCGTCTCGTCGTCGCCCACCCTGGTCTTCTACTGGAACGCGGGCGAGATCAAGGCCAAGAGGACCTGCGTCCCGATGAGAGAAGAGGACCGGAAGCTGATGGCGTCGGCGGGGGTGACCCCGTCCCCCGGCGCGACGACGTGCATGACAGAGACGATCGAGCTGGGCGACAAGAACGACATCCTCAACCTGGCCGCCATCCCGGACGCCGGCTGACGGCATGTGGCCGGAATTTGCGATTTCCTCGGCCGCCGAGCCACTCATGACGGCCGAGCCCGTCAGCGGGTACGCCCGTCCCTGAGCATGGCGATCGTCTCGGTGAGGCGTCGCTGCCTGGTCTCGGGCTTCTTGGCTCCCTCGACGGAGAGAACGAACCACTGCTTCTTGCTGTAGGAGAGCGTGTCGAAGAACCTCTTGGCGTCGGCGTCGCGGTCGAGTGCCTCGGCGAGATCGGCCGGCACGGCTACTTCACGGGGTTCGGTGTCGAGTTCGAGGTCCACCACGACGTCGTCGCCTGCGGCGACCCCCGCGCTCACGCGGTTCGCCGCACTGATGCCGATCATGTACCTGCCGCCCATGGACGCCACGGTCGAGCGGTAGGTGTGACCGTTGATCGTGACGCGGACGGGGGGCCGCTTGCCCGCTCCGAGGTCGGCGACGACCTCGTCGGGCACCTGGAACCCCGTGGCGGTCTTGCCGGCCAGTTCGAGTGTGACTCGGAATCTCATCATCGTCGCCTTTCTACGGGTGAAGCTCGGGCTGATAAGTCAGATGAACGACACCGGTGCCGAAGGTCGCGGAGTCGGTCAGCCGCGACGGCGTCCGCCGGTCGTTGTTGTACACGGTGTGGTCGTCCGCGAGCGGGCCGGCCGGCTATCAGGGCACCAGCATGGACGAGGTCGCCGCACTCGCCGCGGTGTCCAAGCAGACCGTCTACAAGAACTTCACCGACAAGGAACAGCTGTTCCGCGACATCGTCCTTGGCGCGACCGACCGAGTCAGCGAGTTCACCGAGGTCGTCGCCCAGCTCGCCGGCACCGAGGGTCTGGAGAAGGACCTGGGTGAGCTCGCCCGCCGATACATCACCGTGGTCATCCAGCCGCTGACGCTGCGGCTGCGCAGGCTTCTCATCGCCGAGGCGGGCCGCTTTCCGGCGGTGGCGCGTGACTATTACCAGCGGGCGCCGGGACGCATGATCGACGCGTTCGCCGACTGCTTCCAGAAGCTGGCCGACCGGGGTCTGTTGCGGATCGACGATCCGTCCCTGGCCGCCGGCCACTTCGCCTGGCTGATCTTGGCCCAGCCGATGGACAAGGCCATGTTCTTCGGGGACGAAGAGCGATACACGCCCGCAGAACTCCAACGCTTCGCGGACGAAGGGGTCCGCGTGTTCCTCACCGCCTATCGGGCCTGAGCGAGAGAGCCCGCCGGCCCTCGACAGCTGAGCGGCAGCGCACGATCAGCAGGGAACGCGGTGGCCGGCGAGGTGGGCGAGGACCACGTGGTTGGCCTCCCAGCCGTCCGGGAACTTGATCGGCACGTTGAGCCGCACCCTCCCCGTGCTGGGATGGGCGTCGAGGAGCTCGGGGATCCCGGCGCGGGCGACGACGACGCAGGCATGGCGGTGGCGCGAGGCCAGCACGCACAGGCGCCCCGATTCGAGGTGGAACGCGGTGGCGTCGCGCCGTCCGGACAGCGGGTGGAGGACGATGGTCACGTCGTACTCGCGGCCCTGGAGCCGGTTGGCCGTGTCGACGGTGATCCCCGCGGGGACGCCCGCGGCGCGGATGGCGGCCACCTGGTCGTTGTGCGCGGCGCCGATGGCGATCCGGGTGGCGTCGACGTGGTGGGAACCGTGCTCGTCGTGGGCGACCGGGCCGCGCTGCAGCAACCGGGTGGCGAGCGCCGCGCACGCCTGTACGGCGTCGGCGTCGGTCCGGATGGTGTGGCGGCTGGGCAGTTCGTGCAGCGCCCAGCCGGTGGAGGCGGCCTCGTTCAGCGTGCGGTCCCAGGGGACGGGGAATCCGGCGGTGGTGAACTCCAGCGCGCGGTCCGCGCCGGTCGTGCCGGATCGGAACGGTGTGAACGGATAGAACGCCTCGGAGATGAGCGGGGCGGCCGAGGCCGGCAGCCGCCAGGAGACGGGCAGCCGGTGGACGGGAAGGTCGTTGAGCCGGGCGGTGACCGCGACGGCGCTCTGCATCGGGTCCCACGCCAGGCCGGCCCAGCGTTCGGTGTCGACGACGGAGAACGGGTCGAGCTGGCCCGGGTCGCCGACGAACAGCGCCTGCTCGAACAGCGCGGCGATGGCCAGCAGCTTGTCCGAGCGCATCTGGTAGGCCTCGTCGATGATCGCCCATCTCCAGGTGCGGCCGGACACGTAGGCCCACTTGTCCGCGGTGGCGAGGACGACCGCGCAGGACGCCACGTCGTCGATCTTCTTGGACGCCGTGACGCCGGGGTGCCGGAGCACCCGCTCGGGGACCTGGAAGCCGTCCTTGTGCAGACGGCCGACGGTGATCGCGGGCGCCCTCGTGGCGATCTTGTCGGCCAGGTCGTCGACCTGCTCGTTGGTCTGGGCGACGATCATCAGGCGTTCCCCGGCCAGGGCCAGTTCCAGCGTGGCGGTCACGACGAGGGTGGACTTGCCCGCTCCGGGCGGGGAGTCCACGATGACGCCCCGGTGCCCGCCGCCGGTGAAGTCGGCCAGGATGGCGGCGGTGGCACGGTCGGCGGCCGCGGCGGCGCTTTCGGTGCCACTTTCGGTGGCGCTTTCGGTGGCGCTTTCGGTGGAAAAGGGAACGGTCATGACCAGGCCTCCACCGCGTCCTCGTCGGTGGGCACGTACGCGGCGGGCGGGCCGCCGTGCGTCCACGGCGTCTCCTCGCCGGTCGGGAAACCGGGCCGGATCCGCCCGCCGAGGTCGAGCTCGGTGAAGCAGACCGCGTCGCCTGCGGTGGGGACGCCCGCCCCCTTGGCGAGCTGGTCGTTGAGCTGGACGACGACGATGTCGCCGTCGATCTCGACGATCTCCGCGGACTGCTTGCGGCGGTGCACGGAGAAGACCTTCTTGCCGGGCGTGAGCCGTACCGGATCGCCGGTGCGGACGGTGACCAGCGGTCGGGGCACCGGCTTCTTCCCTCCGGGTAGCAGGATCCTGCGATCCGCGTCCACATGGACCGCCTCGCCGGTGAACGCCTTGCCGGTCGCGCGGTGCTCGGTCATGACCAGCGGATCGTCGTAGGCACGCTGCGCGTCGTAGGTCTGCTGGGCAGCCTCCATGTCCCACAGCCGGATCGCGGCGGGTCCGGCCTGGTCACGACGGCCACGGGGCGGCCCGCCGTCGGCCAGGCGGGCGACCTCACGGGTGTACTGGTCCCTGTCGAAGCCCCACCGTTCGGCGACGCTCGCCGCCTCCGGAAGGCCGCGCAGTCGATCGACGGCCTGCCACATGAGCCGCCAGGTCGGCTCCAGCTGGGTGCGCAGGGCCTGGCGGACCAGAGCGGGCGAGCCGGAGGCGTCGTACGCGCGGATCGCGTGCTGCAGGACCTGGGCGTCGAAGCCGGGGTCGGTGTCGGGGCCCGCCGGCGGCCAGTCGAGGGGGTTCTCGGCCGCGACCGCCGCCTCCTGGCCGGTGAGACCGGGCGGCGGGGAGATCCAGGCGAGCAGCGTGGCGAGGTTGGCGTCCTCCAGCGGGCTCTGCCCGGTGGCCCAGTGCAGGGCCAGCGCCTCGGTCACGGGAAGCAACGCCGACGATCCGGCGAACTCGGTGCGCTCGTACAGGAAGGTCAGCCACTGGCCGAGGACGGGCACGGAGGGATGGACAGGGTAGGGGCCGTCGGTCCGGCGGAACCGGGTGGAGCGGCCGAGCAGCCTGACGAACTCGATCGCCCGCCCTCCCGGTACGAGGATCTGCGGCGCGTCGAGGTAGCGCTCGCGTTCGTTCCTGCCGGTGACCGTCTCGGTCGCGGTGGCGAAGCCCTCGATGTACGGAAGCATGATCTGGGCGAGCTCGGCCATGAAGGCGAACCGCAGATCCCGGTTGCGCGGCTGCGGGACGACCAGCAGGCGGGGATCGGCGGGATCGGTGCCGACCATCGCGCCCAGCGGAGCGGCGGCCTCTCCGGCGAGCTTGAGCGGGATGAACACCATGGGCCGGGCCGACAGGTGCAGGTGCCGTACGGTCGCGATCGGCTGGGCACGCCCTTCGCGGACGGCGAGCGCGCGGGCGTAGGAGGTCACGATGCCCATGCGACCGCTTTCGCCTCGGTGTGCTCACCGTAGATGGCGCCGACGTGGCGGAGCTGGCCGAGGATCTCGGCGTGCTCGGGCGACGCGAGGAGGTCGCCGCCGACGAGGTCGAGCACGGCGTCGACCGATTCCAGGCCGCCGAGGTCGTCGCGGGTGGTGCGGCCGAGGGCGTCCAGTGAGCCGCAGGCGCGGGCGTCGGTGCGGCAGAAGTACGCCATCTCACAGCTGGACAGGCATTCCGGCGCGTACCGGGCCTCGACCGTACGGATCGCCCGCGCCAACTCGGCGGGCGACTGGTCCAGGGTGAAGGAGAGGCCGGGAGGGAGCCGGTCGAGGATCCGGTCGATCCCGGTGAGCCGCGACAACTGCCGCCGCAGCGAGGCGAGCTGCTGGCGTACGTCGAGCAGGGTCGCGGTCGGGTGGTTGGCGAAGTCCTTGGGGCAGACCAGCACGACCTCATGGGATACCCGGTCGGGATCGATGCCCTCGGCCTCGAACAGCGCCTTCATCGCGTACACGTAGACCGCGGAGAGCCGGGACGCGGCGGCCACCTGTGCCGAGTCCGCGGTCTCGTCGATGATCGCGAACGACTTGATCTCCACGATGTGGAAGCGGCCCCCGATCTGGAAGGCGATGACGGCCGGTTCCAGGTAGACCTCGTGGCCCGCGACCGCCAGCTTGAGCAGCGGGTGGTCGAAGAGCGTGCAGCCCCGCCCGTCGTCCTCGGCGGCCCGGCGCAGCTCGGCCCGGGTGTGGGTGTGCCTGAGCTGGTGGGCGGCGTTGCCGCCGACGTCCGCGATGTCGGTGTAGGCGACCTCGGGGATCGACAGGCCGAGCGTGTCGCGCAGCAGCCGCAGCAGGTGGGCGCAGCCGTCGGCCTTCACCAGCTCCTCGAAGGCCCTGGCCCGGGCCAGGGCGAACGGGGACTGCCCGAAAGGAGCGGGGTGGCCGAGATGGACGGCGGTGTTCTGCTTGTGGATCCCGGCCGCGTCGAGTACGGCCCGTCGGTCGCAGCCGGGGTTGCCGGCCAGGGCCGCGATGGTGCGGGCGTTGTGGTCGACGGGCGCGGCGTCGCCGCGCAGGGTGTCCAGCCGGTGATTGGGCGTGCTCACTCGGTCCTCGTGGGGTTGGGATCGGTCTAGGAAGCGGATCGGGACGCGGTCTTGAGCCCGGCCCCGAACAGGCGGGTGACCTCGTTCAGTCGTGCGGTGGCGCGTTCCGCGGCCTCGCGTCTGTGCCGCCGGTCGCTCTCGAGGTGGACGACCAGCTCGGCGTCGGCCGCGCTGATCACCCGGGCGGGATCGGCCCGCCCGAAGCCCTCGGTGGCGCCGGGAATGTTCCGCGCCATCCTCGTCAACAGCCGGTACGCCTCGGTGGAGGCGTCCCCGCCCGCGCCGGTGAGCCTGGTGATGTGCTCGGCGACGCGGATGGCGGAGGTGAGGAAGCCGGTGCGCGGGCTGAGCGGGCCGATGATCCGTACGTCCATCGGCCACGTGCTGATCGCGAGCAGGCCGCGCGCCGGGGACAGGAGCTCCGCGGTGAGCGCGGGGCACAGATAGTACGGCCGGGCGTAGGGCGAGGAGCGGAACGACTTCTCCTCGTCCCGGCGCAGGCTGGTCAGCTGTGTGGTGGTGACCCGTCCGGCGAAGAACGCCTCGTTGACCGCGACGATCATCTTCGTGGCCGAGGGCACGCCGAGCAGAGCGAGCGCCTGGTGGACCTGTTCGCGGATCGGCAGCAGCGGAACGTCGTCCGGCTCGAAGCCGGGCTCCAGGGCGTCGTCCCAGGCGCGCTCGGCCTTGCGCAACTCTGCTCGCAGCCTCCGGACCTTCGCGTCGTCACCACCGGCCTTCGCGAGGCGTATCTCCCCGCGCAGCTCGGTGATGCGCTCTTCCAGGTCGTCGAGCTCCACGGTCACGCACCCTACCAGCTGTCCCACGGGAAACCAGTGAACTCCTTTTGTTTCCAATAATTTCCAGTATTTCGACGACCGACTGTCGAGGTCGTGATCGGGGCGGTGTAGAGAGGCGGCGTGCCCGGATGGACGCCGTCGAGAAAGCCAACGGCTGAATGGTCCCCGTCTGAACGAGCGGCAGGTTCCGCATTCTGTGCATACGATTCATGCCGGGAGATCATCCGGCGAAAGGCGGGCGCAGACACACAACGAGGCCCCGTAGAACGGCGGTTTCTCTTGGACTCCTGCCGACGAGATCGTGGACATGGCCGATCTTCGCCAGGTATGGGCACAAATCCCCGATCCCCGCGATCCGCGTGAGCCCGATGACCATCGATGGGCAAGATCCAGCGTGGCACCGCCACCAGCGACAAGCCCGCCCAGCACCCGCTCGGCGCGCAGGCACGTCAAGCAGGTCTTCCTCCTCGAACGCCACGTCTACGACCTGAACGGGAAGCCGCTGACGAGCATGGCGGTGCTGGGCGTCACCAACCTGACCGCGAAGCCGGCGGGCCGCGGCCTCCACGGCCGTGCCGCGATAGCTCGGATCGAGGAGCAGGGCCTCCACGTCCCGGTCGAGCCTGACCGGCCCGTGCACCTGCGCCTCGATGTAGTCGTCCAGAAAGTCCTGGTCGTCAGCTTCGGCAAGCTCGATCAGCGCCATGCGGGACGCGACGCCGAACGCCGAAGGTTCGAAAAAGCTGTCCGGGTAGCAGAACGTGGTTCGCCGAAGAGTCCCAGCCGTCAGCCTGAAGTGGGCGGATCCCAACCGCGGCGCGGCGCCGATGGACTTGCGTCGGAAGTTCAGCGCGCCGTAGACGGGGTGCTTCTCGGCGGGCGCGTGGTCGTACGCGCCACCGAAGATCCTGCTTTCCCAGTGCCACCGGTCGCCGCCGCGATGAGCGGTGAGCCCCCCGTTGCTCGTTCCGGTGACGAACTGCGACAGAGACGCCGTCGTCGGCCAGCCTGAGCAGGATCTGCCGTCCGCCGACCAGGCGGTCGGGGTGGAAGTTGAGAGTCACACGCAACCGGGGGTCGAGCGGGTCCCCTGACGACAGGGCCTCGACATGGCGGAGGGCTCGCTCCTGCGGCGACGTGGACGTGTCCGTGCTCATCCGCGCAGTCTGCCTGAGCGCGATCTGTCACCGCATCCGAATAGACGCGCACGGGCTGCGCCTGGGCGAGGGGAAAGCGCCAGCCACTCGGCGAGAGCAGCCGGCGACGGCCGCAACCCTGCGTGAACCATTTCCGAAATGAGCGGTAAGTACAGGCGACCATGCTCACGCGTCGAAAGGCATCGAATGAAGGAGCAGGCAATCCATGCCCGGACTACCCGCGACAGATGAGCAGCTCGCCGATACGGCGCTGATACAGCAGTCGTGGGAGGAGCCGGAGTTCTTCGCCGGCGTCTTCGACCGGCACGCGCCGCTGCTGCATCGGTACGCCGCCCGGAGACTCGGCCCCGATGCCGCCGAGGACGTGGTGTCGGAGACCTTCCTGGCCGCCTTCCAGCACCGTCGCCGCTACGACGTCGCGCAGGGCGATGCCCGGCCGTGGCTCTACGGCATCGCCTCCAACGTGATCGGCAAACGGCGGCGGGCCGAGGCCGCCCGCTATCGGGCGTACGTGCGCAGCGGGGTGCATCCCACGGAGGTGGCCGGCGGCCTCGTCGAGGACGGCGTGACGACGCTCGCGGTGAACCTCCCGCTCGTCGCCGCGCTGGCGGCGCTCAAAGCGAGAGACCGTGACGTGCTGCTGCTCGTGGCCTGGGTCGAACTGACCTACGAGGAGGTCGCGCAGGCGCTGGACATCCCCGTCGGCACCGTACGTTCGCGGCTCAACCGCGCCCGCAAGAAGGTCCGTCAGGCACTGGACCGGAACCATACGACTCACCGAGAGGGACAAGACGATGAATGACCTGACCTTGATCAAGCGGCTCTGGGAGGACGTGCCTCCCGGCTCACAGGAGCATCTCGCGGGCGCGCGCACGGCGCTGCTGGAAGCGGCCCGCACACCGGCTCAGGGGAAGCCGACGGTGCGGGTGCCCCGGCTTCGGAGGTACAGCCTGCGCATCGGGATAGCCGGCGGCCTGGCCGCGGCACTGGCCGCCGGGGTGACCGTCGTCCAGGTCGGCCTGGGTGGCTCGCAGGGATCGGACGGCATCGCGGGCCTCCTCGCCGCCCCGCCCGCGAACGCCCAGCAGTTGCTGAAGGTCGCCGCGCACGCGGCCGCGGCCGAGCCGGACCTGCGTCCTGGGCCGGGTCAGTACATCCACACCGAGATGCAGGTCATGAGCTATCGGGCCATCGGCGCCGCCGGCACGCACATCAGTGGGACCGAGGAGCGGTGGGTCCCCGCCGACGGGGGGAAGCAGTGGCTCATGCGGGAGCAGACGACCAAGGCCGAGCCGGTGCCCGGCGTGTCGATGCCGTCGCAGCGGCCCATTCCGGGGGTGACCATGGGGACGGAGGACTCCCTGTACGAGTCGTCCTGTGCCGCCGGCTCCAAAGACGCCATCACCGAGGCCCAGATGAGCGACTGGCCGACCGATGTGGCATTCCTGCGCAAGCAGGTCCAGGCGGAGGCCGCCAAGTACACGGCCGTGCCGGAGAAGCTCCGCGAGTGGGGGGCGGTCGGAACCCTGGTCCGCTCGGCTGTGTTTCGCCCCACTCTCACCGCGGCGCTCTACCAGATCACCGCTGAGATCCCCGGGATCACCCTTGTACCGGACACGGTCGACGCCGCAGGCCGCCCGGGCATCGCCGTCGCGTTGGAGAACGACGGCGTCCGGTCGGAGCTCATCTTCGACAAGCAGACCTACCACTATCTAGGCGAGCGAGAAGTGGCAACTAAGGACAAGAGCACCATGGTGCCCGTCCCGCCGCTCTCCAAAAAGGACTTTGACGATTTGAGGCGGCAAATGACGGCAAAGGGTACGGATCCCGCGGAGGTGACCAAGGCCCTGGAGTCCCGGCGAAAGAAGAAGACGGCGACGATCTTCACGCCGAGGGGCGCGGTGATCAGCTCCTCCGCCGTGGTCAAGGTCGACCTGACGGACGCCCTGCCGCCGCTCTCGACGAAGGTCTCGCGCATGACGATCCCCTGCTGATAGACCCCGGCCGCCACATCGGCGGCGATCTGACCGGCGGGGGCGCGTGACAGGAGGCGTCCTGGACCGAGCTCGGCGGCTCGGCCACGATGAGGGCATGACGGAGAACGAATCAGCGCGGCCGTCGACTGCGGGCCAAGGAGCAGGCACGCGTCCGAACTGGGCGGCAGTGAGCGCTCTGGCGGGTGCGATCGCCGCCGTGGTCGCGCTGATCGCCTACTTGGTGCCGCCGTCTGTGCCTCCGCAGCCCCAGACCGACGCGCTGGTCACCACCCCGACCCCGCAGCCGCCGCCGGATCCGGGCACCACCCAGCCCGAACCGCCGGCCCCGAGTCCGTCGCCCGAGTCCGACACGCCCCAGCCACCAGTGTCAAGCCCCACGCGAGTGGTCCCGGATTCCTCCCCACTGCCGCCGGCGGTCCAGCCCGGCTGCGACGAGGCGGCGACGGCATTGACCGCCTATCGCCGGAACGCCGGGACCACCCGCGGCAGCCAGGCAGCCGCGGCTCACCAGGCATACCTCGACCTGATGGGCGCAGTCCTCAACGCGCAAGGGGTGGTCGGGGCGACGATCAGTCGGCTGGCCGCCGAATTCCAGGAGCTGAACTTCCGCTTGACCGGCATGACCGGCGGCGATCCCAACCAGGTGATCACGGATATCAACACGGACCTCGCCGAGCTCAAGCGACTGTGCGGATCCACCTGACCTGACGAGACGTCACAGCGAGGACGCCCCTCCCCGGGGCGACGAGTGACGAGCCCCTCGCGTTCGGCACGGGCGACACGCTGGGAGATGGCACCTGCGATGATCAGCGAGCGGCGGCTGAGTTCCAGGGTGGTGAGCGCGTAGGGGGGACCGCTTCGGCGAGCTGGCCGACGAGTGCGGTGTCCACGCCCTGGTGTGCGACCACACCGACCCCGAGGCGCTCACCTGGCTGCTCGCCGACCTGCCCGAGCGCATCGACGTGCTCGTCAACAACGCGGGCGGCAATACCGACTTCGACGCCGACGGCCGGAGGGACCTGGCCTCGTACGCCCGGAACTTCCGGGCCAACCTTGACGCGAACCTGGTCAGCGCCGCGCTGACGACCAGGGCGCTGGACGGCCGGCTGGCCGCAGGCGGCACGGTGGTGCACATCGGATCGATCGCCGCCGACCAGGGAGCCGGCCCGTACGGCGCGGCCAAGGCGGGGCTGGCCACGTGGAACCTCGATCTGGCGGACGAGCTCGGCGCCCGCGACATCACCTCCAATGTCGTCTCTCCTGGCTACATCGCCGACACCGAGTTCTTCCGGAACTGGCTCTCGGAAGAGCGCCGCGACACGCTGGTCGCCGCCACCGCGATAAGGCGCCCCGGTTCGCCGGCGGGCATCACGGGAGCGGTCGCCTTTCTCGCGTCGCCCGCGGCCCGCCACATCACCGGTCAGGTGCTGAACGTCAACGGCGGAGCTCGGAAAACCCGCTGAGCTGAGACCACGTCTGAGATTCCGGGAGCCGGCCGGAGGGCCCGCCGGATGGCTGAACAATTCTTTTCCTCTTGAACATCACACGCCTACCGCACGAGTATGTAAGCCATGGCGACCGTTCCACAGGAAAACGCGCAAGGTGTACGGCCGCCGGCGACGACAGCGAAGCGGCGCTTGGGATGCCTGGCGGCAATCGTGATGCCGTTCCTTTTGCTCTTCGTCCTCATCTCGATGCCGCAGTGGCTGCACAACCGCGAATTGGACGGCCTTGCCGACCGTTTCCAGAGCTATCCCCTCCCACCGGATACCGAGTTCAGTGATCAGGAGGTGCAGATGTCGGTGGCGTTACGGGGCAACAGCAACCACTGCGATTACCGTCTTCGCTTCAATCTGCAGACCAAACTCCCAGTGAGTGAGGTCGTGCGCCACTATGGGGCCGCGAAGATCGGCATCGAGGGTGGCTGGGTCGAGATCATCGGGTGGACACCGTCGAAAACGCCGTCCTTCCCGCTCGCCTTCGACCAGCGTCAGCCGATCATCGTTGAGATCCAGGACAACCTCCACGACCCCAGCTGGGATTTTCGTTGCTGGTGACTTCTGGGCCGAGTTCTTGCGCCTCTCTGACATGATCGGCAGTCAGCGACAGCCGTTCCGCAGCTAGGCCGCGGAACGGTCGGCGATCGGGCGCCGACGGCGGGCGGTGTCGGCCAGCACCGGCGGGCGCCACGCGCCGTCCGGCTGGTAGATGTTCGTCCCGGGCGGCACGATTTCGTCGATCCGGTCGAGAGTCGCGTCATCGAGGGTGAGCGAGGCGCCCTTCAGCAGCGCCTCCAGTTGGTTCATCGTTCGCGGCCCCACGATCACCGAGGTGACGCCGGGATGCGCCACGGTGAAGGCCACGGCCAGCTCGGGCAGCGAGCAGCCGAGGCCGTCCGCGACCTCGACGAGCTGTTCGACGATGTCCAGCTTGGAGGCGTTCACGGGAAGGGAAGGATCGAAGCGCGCCGGCGTCAGCGCCGCGCGACCGGTGGCGAGATCGATGGGCTGCCCCTTGCGATATCTGCCGGTCAGGAAGCCCGAGGCCAGCGGGCCCCAGGTCAGCACACCCATTCCCAGGCGTTGGCAGACCGGCAGCACGGAGGTCTCGACGCCCCGGGCCAGCAGCGAATACGGCGGCTGCTCGGTCCTGAAGCGCAGCAGGCCACGGCGCTCGGCGACGTGATGCGCCTCGACGATCTCATCGGCCGGGAACGTGGAGCAGCCGAAGGCGCGGATCTTGCCCTGGTGCACGAGGTCGCTCAGCGTGGAGAGCGTCTCCTCGATGTCGGTCGTGTGGTCGGGACGATGGATCTGGTAGAGGTCGATCCAGTCGGTCTGCAGGCGCTTGAGACTCTCCTCGACCTCCTTGATGATCCATCGACGGGAATTGCCGCCGCGGTTCGGGCCCACGCCCATCCGGAAATGCACCTTGGTGGCGAGCACGACGTCGTCACGACGGCCGCGCAGCGCCTTTCCCACGATCTCCTCGGACTCGCCCGCCGAGTACATGTCCGCGGTGTCGACGAAGTTGATCCCCTGGTCGAGGGCTGAGTGGATGATGCGGACACATTCGTCGTGGTCGGGGTTGCCGACAGCGCCGAACATCATGGTTCCGAGGCAGTGGACGCTCACTTCGATGCCGGTACCGCCGAGGACGCGGTAGTGCATGCTCATGCTCCCTTGGTGGTGGGGGTGATCATGCGCCGAACTCTAGGTTCTAGAGTCGGCTCTAGGGCAACCCCCTACTCTGGGGGGCATGCCTGAGGTCGCACAGGATCTGAGCATCGGACAGGTCGCGGAACGCACCGGATTGAGCGTGCACACGCTGCGCTTCTATGAGCGTGAAGGCATCCTGGCCAATCCCGTACGACGTGGACCCGGTGGGCGTCGTTTCTACAACGAGGACGACGTGGAGTGGCTGCGGCTCTGCGTCATCCTCCGCGCCTCCGGAATGCCTCTGCCCGCGATCCGCGAGTACACCGACCTCGTCAGGCAGGGCTCTGGCACCGAGCAGGAGCGACTCGCGCTGCTGCGCCGGCACCAGGAACACGTGATCGCCCAGATCGACAAGCTGACCCGATGCCTGGACCTGATCACCTTCAAGGTCGGGGTGTATGAAGACCACCTCGAACAGGGCCCCGCCGACCAAATGTGCGGCGCCTCGTCATTGCCGGAAAACGCCGAACACGATTAGTTCGGACGGCCAGTTCGGACGGCCAGTTCGGACGGCGCGGATAGTTCGGACGGCGCGGGCGTTCGAGGTGGCTCGCCGGATTCCCGGTCGCCGTCGTGAAAACGGATCGGCCGGACCGCGTACTCGGCGATGACGCCGGTGGCGGGGCGGCGAGGGCCGACGGTGGGCGGTCCGCCGTCCCGCCAGGTCAGATGACGCCAGATCATCCGTACTTCTATCGACAGGAAGTGTCGATATTTCGAATTCATGATTTATCCACGCATTAGATGGGATATTTGGATACCGCGCGATTTAATCTCTGGGGCCATGCGTGCAATGCCCCGGGCGCTCGCGATCATCGTGACTGCCGGCGTCACCGTCGGCTCGATCGCCGCCCTCCCCTCAACCCCTGCCATCGCGGCGCAGGGGACCGTTGTCATCAGCCAGGTATACGGCGGAGGCGGAAACTCCGGCGCCCCCTTCACCAACGACTACGTCGAGCTCTTCAACCGCAGCGCCGCCTCCGTCTCGCTGGACGGCTGGTCGGTGCAGTACACCAGCGCCAGCGGAACCGGAAACTTCTCCGCCAACAAGACGAGCCTCTCCGGAACGCTGGCCCCTGGCCAGTACCACCTGGTGCAGTTGGCCGCGGGTACCACCGCCAGCGGCTCGCTGCCCACGCCGGACGACGTCGGCACCAGCAACCTGAGCGGCACGGCGGGCAAGGTGGCGCTGGTCCGCTCCGCCGACGGCCTGGTCTGCAACGGCTCCAGCACCTCCTGCACCGACGACCAGATGGCACTGGTCGCCGACCTCGTCGGGTACGGCGCGGCGAACTTCTTCAAGGGCACGCCCGCCCCCGCCCTCACCAACACCACCGCCGCGATCCGCAAGAGCGGCGGCTGCGCCGACAGCGGCGACAACGGCGCCGACTTCGACGCCGCGGTCCCCGCCCCGCGCAACGCCGCCACGCCGCCGGCGCCGTGCGGTGGCGACGAGCCGTCCCCGTCGGCTTCCCCGTCAGCCTCGGCCAGCCCGAGCGCCACGCCGAGCGCCACGCCGAGCGCCACGCCGACCCCCACGCCGAGCGCCACGTGCGACACCCCGATCACGCACCGGATCGCGCAGGTGCAGGGGAACGGCGACGTCAGCCCGCTCGCCGGGACGGACGTCCGGGTCGAGGGCGTCGTCACCGGCGCCTATCAGGGGGCCGGCCAGTTGAACGGCTTCTACATCCAGGACCCCACGCCGGACAAGGACCCGGCGACCTCCGAGGGTCTGTTCGTGTTCTCCCCCTCGCCGGTCAAGGCCGGTGACCGGGTGCTCGTCTCCGGCAAGGTGATCGAGTTCAACGGCCTGACCGAGGTCTCGCCGGCCACCGCGGTCAACGTCTGCGGCACCGGCACCATCAAGCCGACCAAGGTGAAGCTGCCGCTCAAGAAGGGGATCTCCTTCGAGCGGTACGAGGGCATGCTCGTCACCTTCACGGACGACCTGGCCGCCTCGGAGATCTACAACCTCGGCCGGTTCGGCGAGATCACCTTGTCGGAGGGCGGCCGGCTGTGGCAGCCGACCGACCACAAGGGTGTGGACAGCGAGAAGGACGCGCGGCGGAAGATCCTGCTCGACGACGGTTCCGACACGCAGAACCCGGCGACCCTGCCGTACCGCTCCACGGGGTCGGACACCGTCCGGATCGGCGACGAGGTCAGGGACCTGACCGGGGTGCTCACCTACGGCTTCGGGGTCTACCGGGTCCAGCCGACCCGGCCGGTCGTCTTCGAGCCGGAGAACCCGCGTCCCGCCAAGCCCGCGAAGGTCGGGGGCAACGTCCGGGTCGCGAGTCTCAACACCCTCAACTGGTTCACCACGCTCAAGTCCCGGGGCGCCACCACAACCATCGAGAGGGACAGGCAGCTCGCCAAGCTGGTCGCCACCATCACGGGCCTCGACCCTGACGTGGCCGGGCTGATGGAGGTCGAGCGCAACTCCGACGTGGCGCTGAACGCCCTGGTCGACGCCCTCAACGCCAAGGTCGGCGCGGGCACCTACAAGGCGATCACCCACCCCAACCCGGGCACCGACCTGATCCAGACCGCGTTGATCTACAAGCCGGCCAAGGTCACCCCGGTCGGGGCGGCGCAGTCCTCCCCCGACCCGATCTTCAACCGGCCGCCGCTGGTCCAGACGTTCCGCAAGGCGAGCGGGAACGGCCAGACCTTCACCGTGCTGGTCAACCACTTCAAGTCGAAGGGCTGCACCGACGTCGACGGTGACGCCACCGGCGCCGACGCCGACCAGGGTGACGGGCAGAGCTGCTACAACGCCAAGCGGGTCAAGCAGGCCCAGGCTCTGCTGGCCCTGATCGACACCCTCAAGCCGCGGAACGCGCTCGTCCTCGGCGACATCAACGCGTACGGCGAGGAGGACCCGATCCACACTCTGGAGCGGGGCGGTCTGACCAGCCTGAGCAAGAAGTACGTCTCGGCGAAGGACCGCTACAGCTACGTCTTCGGCGGTCTCTCCGGCGAGATCGACCACGCCCTGGCCGACCGGAACCTGAGCAAGCTGGTGAGCGGCGCGACCATCTGGCACATCAACAGCGACGAGGGCCGGTTCATGGACTACAACACCGAGTTCAATCCGCCGTACCTGTACGCGCCGGACGCCTTCCGCTCCTCCGACCACGACCCGCTGCTGGTCGGGTTGGATCTCTGACGGATGCTCCAGTGGCCTGAGCGGGCGGTGCCCGGTATCGGGCCGCGTGGGGCCGAGTACGGCTGCACGAGAATCCGGCGGAGGGCACTGCCAGGCTGCGGCCTGGCCGTTCCCTCCGCCGGCCTGGTGACTACGTGATGCGGACCCCGGTCGGCGCGGCGGGCAGCGGTGGCGCGTGGCGGACGGCCGGGCTGGCGGTCGCGGCGACGGCGGTGAGCAGCATGCCCAGGGCCAGCACCAGGATCGTGCCGACCGGGCCGAGCGTGTCGAGGAGAAAGCCCGCGATCAGCGATCCCAGCGGCATGACACCCCATGCCAGGGTCATGGACGCGCTGCCGACGCGCCCCAGCATGTCGTTCGGCACCAGCGTCAGCTGGTAGGTGCCGATCACGACGTTCCACATGGGACCGATCGCCGACGTCATGGCGGCGACCACGCCCAGCGACAGCGGGTTCGGCGCCACCGCCAGCACGGGCAACACCGCGGCCCAGATCCAGTTCACCCCGATGATGACGGTCTTCGGAGAGAACCGGGAGTGCAGCCGACCGGCGACGAGGGCGCCGATCAACCCCCCGCCGCCGTAGACGCCGAGCATGAGGCCGATCTCCGCGGGTGAGGCGCCCTGCCGGCGGGCCAGGACGACCAGCGCCAGGCTGAGCGCCGAGAAGATCATGTTGCTGGCCGCCACCAGGAGGACCGCGGCCCGGACGAGCGGCTGCCGCCACAACCACCGCAGTCCTGCCCTGGTCTCGTTCCAGAACGAGTCACGGGGAGCGGAGCGCTCGTCCTGGAGATCCGATCGAACGAACAGCAGCCCGATCATGGCCACCATGTGGGAAAGGGCGTTGGTCAGAAAGGGCAGGGCGTGACCCAGCCCGAACAGCAGCCCGCCGAGCGGGGGACCCGCCAGGGAGGCCCCACGTCCCTTGGCCTCGTTCTGCGCGATCGCGGAGGGGAGAAGAGAAGGCGGCACGATCCGGGGGAGGGCCGCTTTCTCCGCCAGGTCGTAGAAGACGAAACACGTTCCTTGGGCGAAGGCGACGACCGTCAGCTGGGAAATCGTGAACACGTCCAGCCATAGCGCGACGGGGATGCTGGCGAGCGCGACGCACGCGGTGATCTGGCTGACCAGCATGATGCGCCGCCGGTTCCAGCGATCAACCAGCGTGCCCGCCGGCAGAAATATCAGCAGGTAGGGCAACGACCCCGCCGCGCCGACCAGTCCGGCGTTCGCCGGTGATCCGGTCATGGCGAGTACGAGCAGCGGAAGGGCCGTCGCGCTGATCCGGGTACCCAGGGTGGAGACGATCTGGCCGCCCCATAAGGCGAGGAAGTCCTTGTTGCGCCATAAAGATGGGGTCTGCCGCCCTGCGACGCTCATGTCACGCGCTCTCGTCCGGAGTCGGGAAGGCGTGGAAGACCACAGTTATGTGCCGGGCGCCGGGAAGCGCGTGTCCGGGCTCCCGGCGCCAGCGGTTGAGCAGGTCGATGTACTCCTCCGTGAACTCGGCCAGTTCGGCCGCGGTCAGGGTGGTGCCGCCCAGTGAGCTGAGCGCGGCGTCGCTGAAGGCACCGAAGTCATCCTCACTGGCGCGGAACGCCGCGAGCTCGCCCTCGGCGCGTTCCTGCCACTGCCTGCCGAGCTCGCGCGCCGCGACATCGACCTCGGGGCTGGTGCCCGACCCCGGCAGGCGCAGGTCCTGGGGAATGGATCGCCAGTACTTCCGCCGTCCCTCCGACCGGGCGGTGTCCTCTTCGATGAACCCGTACCGGGCGAGCTGGCGCAGGTGGTAGCTCGTGGCACCGCGGTCTTCGCCGAACTCGGTGGCGAGCATCGCGCTGGTGGCCGCGCCCCGCCGCTGCAGCCGCGTCAGGAGTCGCTGGCGGAGCGGATGGGCCAGCGCCTTCAACGCTTCGACGTCGGCGAGTTCTCGCCGCTGATACGTGGACATTATGAGAAGATATCAATGCAAAGAATTCTTCTCAATAGGGCAATGGGTCGCGGCGGGCACCTGCGGTGACGCGACGAGGATGCGCTCAGTACCAGCGCAGCGCCGCCCACACATCGGGGAACGTCGCGAACACGACGACCGGGAGGAGCGCCACGGCCGCACTGAACGTCCAGTAGGGCCGTGCGCGCAGTCCCGAGAACCTCCGAATCGCGATATTGAGCAACCGGACTCGGTTTCGTGCTGCAGGTCGCGGTTTCGCAGCCAGCGAGCCATGAAGATGGTTCTTTGGGCGCAGCCGACCTCCGGCATCGCCGAGTAGGCCGGGTGGGTGGTCTCGCCCTGGAACCGCCTGAGCAGGGCGGACCGCCGCCTGATCAAGCGTGCGGCGAGCTAGGGGTGCAGGCGGGCGGTCAGGTGGGCGAGGATCTCGTCCCTTGCCTTCAGGGTGGGGTGGCCGTCCTCGTCGACCAGGTGGGCGGTGGTGACGCTGTGGGGGGTTCCGACGATGTCACGGAAGAACGGGGGCGGGTCGGTGTTGGCGGCGCCGCCCGGTAGGACGCGGCCGTCGAAGGCGTCGCCGAGCAGCGCCCGGTAGGCGGCGAAGCGCTGGCCGGTGCACCAGCGGTCGTTGTCGAACCGGTAGGCAAGGACCGTGAGCCCGTCGCGCTCGACGCGATCCTGGACGGCGCGGGCGTCCTCGTCGCTGAGCTCAAGCCCCGCGGGATCGTCCAGGGGCAGCGACGGGTGGTTGACCACCGGCGCGATGACGGACGGCTCAAGCGTCATGGTCAGGGCGAAGTTGCCGGTGAAGCACAGACCGATCGCGCCGACTCCCGGACCGCCGCACTCGCCGTGCGCCTGCCGCGCGAGGCCGCGCAGCCACGCGGTGACGGGGCTGGTGCCGCCCCCGGCGAACGCACGGAACTCGGCGCTGACGCACGCGCGGCGGACGACCTTCTCCCCGTCCTCGGCCGTGGGGTAGGCCCCGTCGACGCCGAACAGCGAGGGGACGTACACGGTGAACCCCGCGTCCCGCACCCACCGCGCCAGCCGGAGGACGTCCGGGCTGATGCCGGGCATCTCCGGCATCAGTACGACACCAGGTCCGGCCCCCGAGACGTACACCGTCTTCACCACCCCGTCAACGTTCACCCGTCGGCGGGAGAAGTCCGTGATCGCGTCGTCAAGACGCCCGTTGGCTGCGTTCATGGGGACAAGCCTGGACTGCCGTTCCCTTGCACCGGGATAGGCCGGATCGCCATTTATAAGGGTAATCTCGCCACGGACGAGGAGGCGGATATGAGCGCGTTGCGGGTCGGGGTGCTGGCCTATCCGGGGTGCTTCGCGTCCGAGGTGTTCGGCATCCCCGATCTCCTGACGATGGCCGCGCACATCGCCGGCCCGGACCGCGACGGCTACAAGGTGTCGGTCGTCTCGCCTCGCCGTCGCGTCGCCGCATCCGGTGGCGCTGTGCTGGCCGTTTCTCCGCTGCGCGACGTCGATGTCCTGGTCGTGCCCGGCTTCGAACTCGCGCCCGGCCTTGATGTGGACGTGAAACTGGCGTCGCTGGCCCCCGAGATCGCGGCGATCCGCTCCCACGCCGCCGCAGGCGAGGCCGTCGTCGCGATCTGCGTCGGGGCGTTCCTGCTGGCCGAGGCGGGCCTGCTCGAGCGGCGGCGGGCGACGACGGCGTGGCTCTTCGCGGACGAACTGGCACGGCGCTGCCCGGACGCCGACGTCCGGCCCGAACAGATGGTCGTTACCGACACGGGAGTGACGACGACCGCCGCCTTCAGCGCCATGTACGACTTCGCGCTGGAGCTGATCCGCCGCCATAGCGGCGCCGGCGTGGCGCGGAGGACCGCGCGGGTGGCGCTCGTCGACGACGCACGATCGTCCCAGGCCCCCTACGTCGACGCCGGGCTTCTCCCGCGGCCGGGGAACGAGTTCTCCCGCAGGGTCATGCGGTGGCTCGACCAGAACCTCGCCGCCCGATACGACCTCGCCGCACTGTCGGAGACCTTCAACGTCAGCACCCGGACGCTGCTGCGCCGCTTCGCGCAGGAGACCGGACAGAGCCCGCTGGAGTACCTGCAGAGCTCCCGCGTCCGCCGCGCCCGCCACCTCCTGGAGACCACGGACGGCACCGTCGCCGCCATCGCCGCCACGGTCGGCTACCGGGACTCCGGCACCTTCGCAGCCCTCTTCGCCCGGCACACCGGACGACGCCCGCGCGACTACCGCACCGCCTTCCGGCGCCGGACGGGCTGACAGGCGAAGGGCCCGCGCGGCGGGGTGCGCGCGGGCCCACCGTCAAATCAGCCGGTGACCGTCAGGTGAGCCGGTGACCGGGGTCGGGGCGGGAGCCTCACCGGGCGGGGTGCCCGGGGTGGACGGCCCTTGGCGTAGACGCAGATCAGCACGTTGCGGCCAGGGCGGGGAGGCTGATTGTCGACCTTGGCGGCCCAGCCCAGCCGGCCGGTGCGCGCGATGTCCGGCGACGCCGTTCATGATCTCCGCACCGCCCCGGCGCTCCCGTCAGAGGTAGGTGCCGTACAGGTCGCCGGTGGGCCAGGTCGTCACCGCGTTGGCGGCCTTGTGCAGGGCCGAATCGATGTCGGAGTAGCTCAGGCCGGACGCGTCGTCACGCTGGTTGAACAGCGCCGCCCAGGTCAGCCCGTCATACCGCCGCACCAGGATGGTGGACGTGCCGGGGAGGCTGCCGGTGTGCCAGGTGTTGCGCCCGCCGGTGACGTTGCGGACCGACCAGCCGCAGCCGTACCACCAGCCGCCGTCGTTGACGCCGGTCTCGGGCTGGGCGAAGGCGCGGGAGATCGACGTCGAAGTGAGCACCGAGCTCGCGGCGTCGAAGATCCCGGCGAACCGGACCAGATCGACCGCCGAGCCGAGCCAGCCGCCGTGCGCGGCCATGTTCTCCAGGCTGAACGAGCCGTACGGGGCCGGGACGGACGCGGCGGAAGCGTCGAACACCGTCTTTCCGGAGTACTGCGAGACGTAGGGCACCTCGCCGGTGACGGCGTTGGCCTTGAGCGTGCGCCCCAGCCTCATCCGGGTGATTCCGCGCGGACCGAGGATCTTCTGCTGCACGTACGTGGCGTACGGCATGCCGCTGACCTTCTCGATGATCCGCCCGAGCAGCATGTAGTCGTAGTTGGCGTAGGCGTAGGTGCTGCCGGGGTCGTGGTTCAACGTCAGGCCGCTGGCGTACCGGATGATGTCGGCCTGGCCCACCGGCAGCGCCGCACCGAGCGCCCTGGAGATCGTCAGGTCGCTGAACATCGGGTCGGTGGTGACGGACGAGTCCCAGCCGCCCAGGTGCTGCAGCAACCTCAGCACGGTCACGTTCGCCAGCCGCGGATCCAGCGTCTTGCCGGACGGAGGCGTCAGGGTGAGCAGGTCGGGCAGCCGGTCGGTGAGCTTGAGCTTGCCATCCTGCACCAGCTTGAGGATGGCCGCCGCGGTGATGGGCTTGCTCAGGCTGGCGATCCGGAACAGCGAGGTCGGCTGGGTCTTCAGTACCGTGCTGGTCGTCCAGGTGTACCCGCGGGCCAGCACGAGCTTGCCCTTGCGCGCCACGGCCAGCGATCCGCAGGAGATGTTCCTGGCCTGCATGAAGGCCTTCATCGTGCTGTCGAAGCTGCTCAGCCCCGCGCCCAGGGTGCCGGTCGTTCTCCACGACGCGGCGGCGGCGTGCGCCGTGCCCGCCTGCCCGGTGAGGAGGCCGGCGCCGGCCAGCCCGAGCCCGGACAAGCCCACCGTTCGGCCGAAATCACGTCGGGTCAGCCCGTCAGCCATCTGTCTACCTCCATGATCGGGTGGTGCGAACAAGGGGGCAAACTATCCCAAAACCCTTTTATGGGTGGCGCGAATTGCGGCTTTTGCGGACGCCGTGTGCTACGAGGAGGAATGGCTCCCGGGCGCGCCCATGCGGGCCGCCACGTGGCCGGCGGAGGTACGGCGTTGCCCGGACCGCTGGTTCACCACCGGGCGGGACCGGGTGGACCTGCTGCTGGCCCTCGGGCATACCGATGTGAAGGCCTTTCTGCGCCAGGCGGCTCAGCCGGGTCGAGGACCTCTGGGAGATCCGCACGTCTGACGGGCTCGAAATCGAGCCGCCCGGGGACGAGGACGGTCCATGCCGGATGGCCCCGCAGGTCGCGCGGTACCTGCGGGGCGAGCGGGACAGGCTGGCGGAGGAAGGGACGGAGGTGCTGCACTGGGTGGCCGATCGGTGTGGCCCCGGGGACCCGTGGGGCGAGGGCGGACTCTCCCCGTTCGAACCGGGTGCGCCGCGCTACGACTTCTCCGATTCCGTGGAGGTCGGCCCTACGCTGCCGCGCTTCAGCCTGAACTTCGCCGACGGGGCGCACATGGTCAATCACTGACCGTACGGGCAGTGGTAGGTGGACTTCGTCTGTCGATCGCACCAGGAATCGCGACGGACCGGCTCTGTATCGGGGTCTCCTGGCCTTGATTTGCTAGGCTCCGCCGGACGTGAAGCGCCTCATCCGTCAAAGACGATCCCGTGCGGACAACTGAAGCACCTACCCTGCTCAGGTGATCATCGAGCAACGTGTGTACTTCATGATCCGGTCCAATCATCTATCTCCCGAGCAGATCACCAGGCACCTAGATGATCTATTCCAAGGGGTCAGTGATCGTAGGCGATCAGTGAGCGTAGGACGGTTTGTCCGGTGGCGTCGTTGTGCCAGATCGCGGCGGTCAGCGCGAGGATGCGTTGCATGACGCGGGCTATGACCCCTCCGGGTGTGCGCCCTCGGTGCCGTTCGAGGTCAAGCTGTCCTTTGAAGGTCTCGTTGATCGATTCGATGACCTGACGCAGCGGCTTGAACAGGGCTGCAGGCCGTTCCCGTTCACCTTTACGGGCCGGCCGCAGCAACTGGACTCCACGCTCGGACAGTTCGCGTTCGAAACCACGGCCGAAGTAGTTCTTGTCGCCGATGAGAGTCTGTCGGGGGCGCTCTCGCAGAAGCTTGCATTCGGCTGCCAGGAGGTCAAGGAGGGTCTCGCGTTCGTCGGCCTTGGCCCCGGTCAGGGCGAAGGCGATGGGCAGGCCCTGAAGGGTGCAGACCAGGTGCAGGTGCAGGCCCCAGAGGAAGCGGCTGTGGCTGGCGCAGTAGCCGCATTTGGCCCAGCCTGCCAGGCCGGAGCGTTTGACGGTCTCGCGGGAGCGGCCGCATTCCACCGGGGTGGAGTCCACGACCCATACGTCGTCGCTCCACACCGAGGTGGTGGTGGCCAGGATCCGGTTGACGCTTCGCATCAGACCGGCGGCCTTGCGCAGCCGCTTGTTGTAGCCGGGCTGCTGGGGCAGGTAGGGGAAGAGGTGGCGCAGGTGGGCACGGGCGTAGCGGAGCCATTTGGCCTCGGAGGTGTAGCCGAGTATGGCCTGCATCGTGGCGAGGGTGACCAGTTCGGCATCGCTCAGGCGGGGCGTAATGCCGACCGGCGGGCGCCACGGCGCCAGGTCGGGATGCTCCTTCAGCATGTCGTCGGTCGTCGCATAGATTGCTGTCGCGAGGGTGTCCACGTCGTTCGCCATAAGACGATCTTGGACACCCTCGTTCTCGTCTCCGCAGGCACCCCTTGGACCACACCACCAGGAGGAACCAGTGTCATACCCGCAACTGCTCACCCCCGAGGAGAAGCTCGCCGACGCGAAGAAGCTGTTGAGCCTCCCGCGTATCGTCGTGATCTGCGGCTCCACCCGTTTCATGACCGAGATGAACGAGGCCGATCTGCGGGAGACCAAAGCCGGAAAGATTGTCGTCAAACCGGGCTGTGACATGAAGTCGCCGCACGAACTTTGGTCCGATCCTGTCGAGGCCGAGGCGCTGAAGGTTCGACTCGACGATCTGCACCGGGCGAAGATCCGGCTCGCTGATGAGGTGCTCGTAGTCGGCGACTACATCGGAGACAGCACCCGAGCCGAAATCGCCTACGCCCGGTCGCTGGGCAAGCCGGTGCGGTTCACGCACCCCGAAGTCGACCCTGACGCCTGACCGCCCACCCCCACACCCTCCGCAGGCACCCCTTGGAATTGATCATCTAGGGATCACTCCCAGCCGGACCGAAGCCAGGGAATCGCGAGGCAGCCGGACCGGGCGCCTGATACCGCCGTGCCATGAGTGGATCGTGGGCTCAGGTCTTCCGGAGACCGCTTCGCTCGACGATCAGGTGGAGGCCCTGCTGGGCCGACTGATTAACGCAGGCGAGCTAATCGGAGAGCTGACGGCCCAAGGCAGTGAAGCCGACCTCGTCATATTCCGCTCATTCGAGCCGGGGTCGGGTTCCACCAGATTGGGGCTGCTCCTCAACGAGGAAGCCATCGGGTTCCTCCACAAGGCTGGAGCGTGCGTATGGATCGACGAGTACGACGATGAATAGCCAGAGGGTGGCGACATGGCCACCTCCGGGAACCGGAGCGCCGCGTCGCGGCCGTCGCGGCGGCACTCACTCGCCGATCATCCTTTATGGTCCCTCTTCCCGTGCTCGACGACTGCGCAGACGAGGGCCGCGATCATCATCCCGAAGCCTGCCTTCACTGCGATGTCGGACGTCTCAGGACGTGCGGAGAAGTAGCGGCCTAAGAATCCGGCCGCTTCGATCAGGGATAAGAGGAACAATGCAACGCCGCTGATCAGGAACCCTCTGCGAAAAATCGCGGACGCATTCACCGGATTCAGAAATGCGCGGTATGCGGCATGTCCAAGGGTGACCATTGGAAACAGCAATATAAGGCTGTCAAAAGCATCGGTCATGACGGCTGATCGTATGCCGGGAGGAGTCGCATGGGAAGCGAACCGCGGGCGTGCGGCGGGTGGTCCCATTTATCGCGCTATGGCCGCTCGGCATGCCTGGCGGGCAGGTCAGAAAAGGTGCGGGCGGTAAGGCGCCTGGGTTCGGCCCTGAACCTGTGGACCGGCAGCTCGTCTTCTTCTCGTCACCCTGTCCAGTCGCACGCTGATCGCACGGGTATCCGCAGGCACCATGATGGCCTCGTGGGTTGGACAAGTGACTGCTGGTTGGTGGCCGTCCGTGAGGAGATTCCTGCCGACGAGATCAGGAGATGGTGGAACGCCAAGGAGGCTCCGCTGCTCGACGATCTCGTGATGAGCGCACCTCGCGTCTGGCTGGGGAAAATGACTGACTCGGGCGAAGAAGCTCTTCCCAGCCCGGCCAGACGGGTCTACGCTCTCCTCTTTCTCCGCGGCACGCTGCCCGAATACGTCGTTCCCGTCCTGGACGAGGAGCTGATCGCTGAAATCCTGGCGTCGTTCCAACCTCAGGACGCCGACAACCCAGAGGATCAGCACGGAGCGTTGGCGGAGGTCACCGCGTTTCTCGCGGAGCACCGAGGAACTGGTGTCCTCACTGACTAGGAGTGCGTTCTTTAGCGTGCGCGACGGCGATGGAGACTCCGTTCGCTGCGCTGGTGGGGCCGCGGGCCCTGCCGTTCCCCGACATCCTCCCGGTTGTCTCCCGCGAGACGGGCCGCCCCGTTGCTGTTGTCGCGACGGGCAACATTTGTCAGAACCCCTAGGGACAGACGCGGCCGGAGGACTGGAAGGCGGCGTGGGTGAGGGGCATCAGTTCGGCCCAGATCGCTTCCATCTTCTCGGCGACCATCTCGATCTCGTGCTGCGGGAACGACGGGAAGGCCGAATCCTCGCGCCTGGTACGCAGCGACAGGAAGTTCATCAGGGCGCGGGCGTTGCAGGTGGCGTACATCGAGGAGTAGAGGCCGACCGGGAGTACGGTACGCGCCACCTCGCGGGCGACACCGGCCTCCAACATCTCCACGTACGCCCGGTAGGCCTGGCGGTAGCTCTCCTTGGTGGTCTCGGCGACCAGCGAGCGCTGCTCCTCCGTGCCGTCGACGAACTCGTACTTGCCGGGCTTGCCGATCTGGACCAGCTTGCGGTCCGGGGCGGGCACGTAGAAGACCGGCTCCAACGTCCGGTAGCGGCCGCTCTCCTCGTTGTAGCTGAACGTCCGGTGCCGCATGAACTCCCGGAACACGAAGATCGGCGCCCGTACATAGAAGGTCATCGAGGAATGTTCGAACGGAGTGCCGTGCCGATCCCGCATCAGGAAGTTGATCAGGCCGCGGGAGCGCTCCGGATCGGCCTGGATCTCCTCCAGGGAGCTCTCCCCCTTGGTCGACACCCGGGCCGCCCACAGCACATCGGCGTCGGACGCCGCATGCTTGATCAGCTCGACGGTCACGTCGCTGCGGAACTGGATCTCGGTCGCTTCGTTCTGGCTCACGCGGTCACTCTAGGAAAGATGGAGAGACGACGAGGTGGCCGGGCCGACACTGCCGAGGTCCGGCGCGCCGTGGCCGGGCGTCCGCCCGGCCACGGCGCGAGGGGGACCGTCTGCGAGGCGTCGCCCCCACGGGCTCGTTTCATCGAACCGTGATGAACCCCCGCTGGTAGGCGCGTACGAGACGGCGAGGGACCAGGAGGTCCCGGCCGTTCACCGTGATCGGGACGAGGTCGGGAGCGGTCGCCTTCCACTGGCTGCGCCGATGCCGGGTGTTGCTGCGGGAGGTCCTGCGCTTGGGCACGGCCATGGCTACCAGCTCGCCTTCGTGACGCCGGGGAGCTCGCCCCGGTGGGCCATCTGCCGGAAACGGATCCGGGAGAGCCCGAACCTGGTCAGATGGCCGCGGGGACGGCCGTCGACGGAGTCGCGGTTGCGCACCCGGGTCGCGCTGGCGTCACGCGGCTGCCGGCCCAGTTCCCGTACGGCTCGCGCGCGCTGCTCCGGTGCCCTCGCCCGGTAGCCAGTAGCGATGGCGCTGGATGTTGGGGTTCCACCGCCGCCGGGTGCGCCGGTGGGAGTGGGAGACGTTGTTGCCGAAGACCGGCTTGGCGCCGGTCAGTTAGCAGCGGGCGGACATCAGTCCCTCCCGTAGCGCCGGTTGAACCGCTCGACGCGGCCCGCGGTGTCCAGGACGCGGCCGCGGCCGGTGTAGAAGGGGTGGCTCGCGGAGGAGACGTCGACGTCGACCACCGGGTAGGTGTTGCCGTCCGTCCACTCGATGGTCCTGTCACTGGTGATCGTGGACCGGGTGAGGAACGCGAAGTCCGCGCTCGGGTCCCGGAAGACGACCGGGTGATAGCTGGGGTGGATGCCCTTTTTCATCGTTCCTCCCTGAAGCGCACGTGTCGGCGGACGATCGGGTCGTACTTGCGGAGCGTGAGCCTGTCGGGGTCGTTGCGCCGGTTCTTCGTGGTCACGTAGGTGTAGCCGGTCCCGGCGGTCGATCGGATTTTGATCACCGGGCGTAGCTCGTTCCTGGCCAAATCGGATCCTCTCTCGTTGCGAGATGTGTAATGATAACGACAACCGTTTTCATTCCCGCAACTGGAGGTGTCGTGTCCACCCCTGTCGTCCTCGTCGCGGGCCTGCACGCCTCGGCCCGCACGGCAACCGTCGACAGGCTGTTGACGGAGCACCCCGGATCTGTCGCCGTCCACCGCCGACCTCTCCCGGGGAGTGCTCGGCCACCTCGCGCCCTTCACGCCGATCCACGAGCTCACCGCGCCGCCCCACCTCACCGGTGCCGCACTGTGCACCGCGGAGCTGGCCGAACGCGTCGACCCCGCCACGGCCCAGCTCCCCTGCGACGCCCAGGACGACGAGATCACCACGGTGGTGTGGCACCATGTGCGCCCGCTGCACCCCGCCCGCCTGGGAGGGGATCTCCCCGGCCCGCCGTGTGGCCGCCACCCTGAACTGGCACCCGGTCAGCGGCGACCGCGTCCAGCACCTGGTCTTCACCGGCCCGGACCTCGACCGCGAGCACATTCACGAACTGCTCGACGCCTGCCTGCTCACCCGGGAGGAGGAACAGGCCGGTCCCGGCGCCTGGGCCGACTACGACGACCCGTTCGCCCCATCCTCGACCTGAAGGAGATCGTATGAAGCCCCGCCGTACCCCACGCAAGAAGAGCAATCCGCTGCGGGGCGTCGGTTACATCGACTACAAGGACACCGACCTGCTGCGCAGGTTCGTCTCCGACCGGGGCAAGATCCGCAGCCGCCGGGTCAGCGGCGTCACCGTACAGCAGCAACGGCAGCTGGCCCGCGCGATCAAGAACGCCCGAGAGATGGCACTGCTGCCCTACGCCTCCCGGCCCCGCGGATGACGGCACGCCGCCTTTCGGCCCGGTGATCAGCTTGCGGCCCGGCAGGACGACCAGGGTGAGGGTGCGACGCGTTCGGACGGCTTGCGACCCGTGTCAGCTCACCTCCTTACGGATCACTCGCACCATGCCGGCCGTCATCGGGATGACGATCCACAGGATCGTCGACGTGGCCAGCCGGGCGGCGTCGCCGCCGGTCATGTCGCCGTCCATCAGGGGAGTGGCGGTGGTGTTCAGGTCGAACCATTCGGCGAGGATCTCGCCGACGGCGCCAAGCCTGCTCACTACGGCCCACAGGACCGGAGCCGACAAGCAGACCACGATCGCGGCCGGCGCGTTCATGAGCAGCATGCCCAGGGCGAGCCCCGTCGCGACCACGAGAACGTTCGTCACGGTCCAGCCCAGCAGGGCGAGAGGCGCGATCTCCCAGGTGGCCGGGACGTCCCGAACCCCGGCGACGACGGCCGTCACCGCCGCTGCGATCAGGATCGCGAGCAGAGAGGCCGCCACGGCCGTGATCAACGGTGGCAGGCACTTGGCCGCCATCACCCGCGAGCGTCGGGGTTCGAGCGTGAACGTGGTCAGGGCGGTGCGATGACTCCATTCGCCGGTCACCGTGAGGATGCCGAGCACGGGGAGCAACGTCCCGAACCCGATTCCGGCGGTGCCGACCAATGTGTGCAGCTCCGGACCCACGACGACACCGCGCCCGATGATGGCCACGACCGTCACCAGGCCCAGAATCACCGTCATGATCGTGCCGGTCCGCGTGTCGAAGAGCTTGCGCGCCTCGACCGACAGCAGCCGGTGGAACGGGATCGGCGGCCGGTGGATGTCCGTGGACTGCGAGCCGATGGCCGGGACGTCGTCCGTTGTGGCGCCGTTCACGGTGCTCGTGGTCGGGGGAATCCCGGTGTCGGTCACGTCGTGCTCCGATCGGCGTTCGCGGTCAGTTCGAAGAAGGTCTGTTCGAGGCTCTGGCCCCGGTTGAGCTCGTCGACGGTGCCCTGAGTGAGGACGCGGCCCCGGCCGATGATCACGATGTGGTCGGCGACCTGCTCCACTTCGTGCAGCAGGTGCGAGCTGAGCAGTACGGAGCACCCCGAGTCCGAGAGGCCGTGGAGCAGCCCGCGCATCCACCGGATGCCCTGCGGATCGAGACCGTTGACGGGCTCGTCCAGGACGAGCACCTTCGGCCGTCCGAGGAGGGCGTGGCCGACGCCGAGACGCTGCCGCATCCCGAGCGAGTAGCCGCTGACCGTCCGTCCGCTCTCCCGGCCGGTCAGCCCGACCAGGTCGAGGACCTCGTCGACCCGCGACCTCGGCAGGCCGAGCATCATCGCGCCCAGGGTCAGGATCTCCCGCCCGGTGCGGCCGGGATGCTGGGCGCCGGCGTCGAGCAGCGTGCCGACATGGAAACCCGGGCAGGCCAGCTCGGCGTACGTCCGGCCCAGCATGGTGGCCGAGCCCGCCGTGGCGCGGGAGAGCCCGACCAGGATGCGCATCGCGGTCGACTTTCCGGCGCCGTTGGGCCCAAGGAAACCGGTGACGCTCCCGGCTTCTACGGTGAAGGACACGTCGTCGAGCGCCTTCACACCTTTGTAGATCTTGCTGACGTTCCTGAACTCGATCACGGATCCAGCTCATCGGTTGCGCGGCCGTCGGACATCGGACCCAGGTCGACGGCCGCCGGACGGAGGGCCGGACATGACGCCTCGGTTCTCGACCTGAGGCCGGCCGGATGTCGACCCAGGTCGCTAAGGCATCGGCCCGGCCGTCCCTAGGCTGTGGACCGTGCACGCCCATACGGAGAACCGACCACCCCTGGACCGGCCGGGCGTCGCGCTGCGTTATCTGTGTGCCGTGCTGCCGATGCTGTTCTACGGCGTCGTCCTGGCCGTGATCGTCTCGCAGGAGCGGGACCGGCTCTCAGCGGCACTGGTCGACGTGGGGCTCGGCCTGATCGGGCTGGTTCTGATGCGCGGGCGGCGGCGCCGGCCGTGGCAGACCGCGCTGGCGACCGCCCTGCTGACCGCCTTCTCCACCACGGCGACCGGCCCTGCCCAGGTCGCGTACGTATCCCTGGGGACGCGTCGTCGGTGGCGTCAGTTCGTGCCGGTCGCGGTCGTGTCCTGGCTGTGCCTGGCCGTGCGGTCCAGCTGGTACGGCGTCAACCAGGCGACCATCGTCTCGATGCTGACCGGAACCGCCGTCCTCGGCGTGCTGACCCTCTTCGGCCTCTACCTGCGCGGGCGTCGCGACCTGGCCGCCTCACAGCGAGAGGCGGCGCTGGCCGCGGAGCGCGAACAGCTGCAGCGGATCGAGCAGGCCAAGCTGGCAGAGCGGGTCGCGATCGCCCACGAGATGCACGACGTGCTGGCGCACCGGATCTCGCTGCTGTCGATGCTCGCCGGCGGTCTGGCGTACCGGACGGACCTCACCGCCGAGGAGACCCGCGAGATCGCGCTGGCGATACAGGAGAACGCGCACCAGTCGCTGAACGAACTGCGCACCGTGCTCGGCAAGCTTCGGCGTGACGACGCCCCCGAGGCACCGCAGCCGACCCTGGCCCACCTGGACGCCCTGTTCGACGAAGTACGCGCGGCCGGCCAGCGGATCGAGGTGGACGACACCATAGAGAACCGGGAACTGCTGCCGCCCCAGACCGGTCGGCACGCGTACCGGATCGTGCAGGAGGCCCTGACCAACGCGCGTAAGCATGCGCCGGGCAGCCGGGTGACGGCCGCGCTCGGCGGGCGCCCGGGTGACGGCCTGCGGATCCGGGTGAGCAATCCGGCGCCGTACGGGACGGCGGCCGGGCCCGGTGGCCGGCTGGGTCTGGTCGGCCTGGCCGAACGAACCCGGATGGCCGGCGGAACCCTCCGCCATGCCACCCGGGATGGACGCTTCATCCTCGACGCCCGGCTGCCATGGGAGGCTGCACATCGTGACTCGACTGGTGATCGTGGATGACGACCCGATGGTGCGAACCGGGCTGCGCCTGATCTTCGGCGGCGAGCCCGACCTGGACCTCGTCGGCGAGGCCGAGGACGGTCGGCAGGCCATGGACGTGATCCGGGACCTCAGGCCCGACGTCGTGTTGATGGACATCCGGATGCCCAACCAGGACGGGCTGGCCACCACCGAACTGCTGCTGGCGTGGCTGGAGCCGCCCCGGATCCTCGTGCTCACCACCTTCGACGCCGACGACATGGTGCTGCGGGCCCTGCGGCTCGGGGCCGACGGGTTCCTGCTGAAGGACACGCCGCCACCGAAGATGATCGAGGCCGTTCGCGCCGCGGCGAAGGGGGAGCCGGTGTTGTCGCCGAGTGTCGCCCGCCAGGTGATCGCCGCGGCAGCCGGTGCGCGCGAACCGCGGCAGGTGGAGGCGCGGCGGGAGCTGGCCACGCTCACCGAACGCGAGCGCGAGGTCGCCATCGAAGTGGCCAAGGGCGGCTCGAATGCCGAAATCGCCGAATGCCTCTATATGAGCGTCGCGACCGTGAAGGCGAACATCACACGGATCTTCGCCAAGCTGGCGGCCGACAACCGTGTCCAGGTCGCCATGAAGGTGCGCGACGCCGGCTTCATCTGAACGTGCGGTTTCATCTGAACGTACGGTCTCTCGGGTAGACGTCGACCACGACGTGGGCGTGCCACATCCCGGCCTCACGGCCGAACCGCAGCCCGAGTACCGCGACCGCAGTGGGCGACCCGCCGACGTGGCCGACCGCCCCTACCGGGACAGTCGCCAGCCGCATCTCGACCTGTCCCCGGCTGACGCCCGTTCTCTCGTCGATCGACACGTCCACCGCCACCCGACCGGGCACCTCGACCTGGTAGACCACCTCGTCCAGCAGCGCGCCGAGAAGCCCTTCGTCGGTCTCCTCGGCCAGAGCGATCATGACGCTGCCGTCCGGCACCGCCTCGCCGATGTCGGCGAAGGTCTCCACCAGCGCCCGCACCGCTTCGGCCAGGCACTCCTCCCGGCTGTCCGCCCACGCCTCCAGCGCGATGTCGGCCGTGCGGGGGACCGCCCTGTGACCCCTGCTCACCCTGTCCACTCCATCAGTAATCCCTGGCGCGGGAAAGTGCCGGCCGCGGTCTGACGGCGTCGATCATGCCGGCGAGCACGGACCGTGTGGAGACGGGGACGAGCGGCCGGGGCCGTCCCAGCGAGGCGACTTGGATACCGGGAGCGAGCGCCTACCTCGCGGTTTCGGCGGGAGCTGACGCCTGGCCGCCCTCGACGAGCGCGGCCAGGTTCGCCAGCGCCATCCGCGTGCCCGTCTCGTTGTCGGCGGCGGGCACGGCGTCGGAGATTCCGTCGTGCACGATGACGACATCGGTGCCGCCACCGGCGTCGGTAAGCGTCGTCGTCATCGTCATGGTCCCGCGCAGGGCGGGATCTGTGGTCTCGAACTCGAACACCTCGACCACTCGCTCGTCCGGAACGAGCTCCGCGAAGTGGCCATGGTACGTGTCGGTGTGCGACGCCGACTTGCCGGTCGGTCCCGGCTCGTCGTACGTGAGCGAGATTCGGAACGAGCCGCCTTCGCGTGCGTCGAACTCGTGGACGTGGCTGCTCATACCCGCTGGTACCCGCCATTTTGCGATCGCGTCCGCGTCCACGAGCGCCCGGTAAACGGCCGAACGCGGCGCGTTCACGTGCTGAGTGACCCGCGTCGAGTACATGCGGCCGACTGTACCGGCGAAGAGGGCGGAGCACCCGCACGAGGTCGTGGCCACCCCGGCCTTCGCCGAATGGTTCGAATCAGAAGAATTCAGGGCAAATGTGATCCCAATGTCATAAAAATCCGCCATCGTGGAGGAGTGCGAACGTGGCTCAGTGATCAAGTTAGGAAGCGGCTGGGTACGTTTGGCCTGATTGTGCCCTCTATCGCGCAGTGTGCCGTCGGCGCCGCGCTGGCCTGGATCGTCGCCGTTCATCTACTCGGCCACGCCCATCCCCTCTTCGCGCCCATCTCGGTGATGATCTGCGTGGGTGTGGGGCTCGGGCAGCGGCTGCGCAGGGTGGTCGAGCTGGTGGTCGGTGTCAGTCTGGGCGTGGGCATCGGCGACCTGCTGGTGTCCTGGATCGGCTCGGGCCCCTGGCAGATGGCGCTCGTGATCGCGCTGGCGATGAGCATCGCGGGGCTGCTGAACAGCGGCGAGTTGTTCGTGTCGCAGGTCGGGTCGTCCGCGGTGCTGGTCGCCATGCTGGTGCCGGGCGAGGACGTCGGCGGGCTGGACCGGATGGCCGACGCTCTCACCGGCGGCGTCATCGGCATCGCGGTGGTCGCGCTGCTGCCCGCCAGTCCGCTCACCATCGCGGGCAAGCATCTGTCCGGCGTGCTCGACGCCTTCTCCACCGTGCTGGAGCAGGCGGCGGAGGCGATCGAGAAGGGCGATATGGACCTGGCCGCCGAGGCCCTGGAGTGCGGACGAAGGACACAGACGGCGGTCGAGGAGTTCGCGGCAGCGCTGGAGAACGGCAAGGAGATCATCAGGATCTCGCCGCTGCGCTGGCATCACCGGGCCAGACTGGCCAGGTACGAGACCGCCGCCGTACCGGTGGACCTGGCGTTGCGCAACGCGCGGGTGCTGGTCCGCCGCACGCTCGCGGCGCTGGGGGAGTCCAGCCCGCCGCCGGCCGCGCTGGCCGAGGTGCTGCGCGAGGTCTCGGAGGCGGCGCTGCTGCTTCAGCTCGAACTGGGGGCCGGGCGCGAACCGATGCTGGCCAGGCAGGCGTTGCTCGCCGTCGCCGCCCGGGAGCGGCCGAAGAACCTGGGCTTCTCCGCGAACGTCATCATCGCGCAGCTGCGCTCCATCGCCGTCGATCTGCTCGAGGCGACCGGGATGGACCACGACGCGGCCTCGGCCGAGCTGACCCCGCTGGACGAGCCGAGCGGCGAGAGCATACGCGGCTGAGCCGAGCCCGGCCCCACTGGTGCGGCGCGGCCGTCGGTGGATAATCGCCGGCATGCGGTTCGGAATCCTCGGCGAGACCCGGGCGTGGCACGAGGACGGGACCGAGGTCCCGCTGGGCGGACCGGCGCGGCGCGCGCTGCTGGCGCTGCTGCTGGTACGCCCCGGTCAGGTCGTGCCGTCCGACCGGCTGGCCGAGGAGGTCGACCCGGACGGCGCGCTGTCGGCGCACGCGCTGCAGTCCCAGGTGTCCCGACTGCGTGCCGCGCTGGGGTCGGCGGCCGCGATCGAGCGGGCCGGGGCGGGATACCGGATTGTGGTCGCGGACGACGACGTGGACGCCTGCCGGTTCGAGCGGCTGGCCGGGGAGGGGCGGGCGGCGTCGCGCGACGGCGAGGTGGGACGGGCGGTGGCGCTGCTGCGCGAGGCGCTGGACCTGTGGCGCGGACCCGCGCTGGCCGGGGTCGCCGAGAGCGAGACGGCCCAGGCCGCCGCCGTGCGGCTGGAGGAGCTGCGCCTCGCGGTGCTGGAAGACCGGATCGAGGGCGAACTGCGGCTCGGCGAGCAGCGCGCCGCCATACCGGAGCTGCGCGAGCTGGTCGGCCGCCACCCGCTCCGTGAGCGGCTGGCCGGGCTGCTGATGCGGGCGCTGTTCGCCGAGGGCGGGCAGGCCGAGGCACTGGTGGTGTTCGAGGAGACCAGGCGGCACCTGGCAGAGGAGCTGGGCGCCGATCCCTCGGCCGAGTTGGTCGCGCTGCACCGGGAGTTGCTCAGCGTCGATCCGTCGCCGGCGCCGACCGCGCCGCCCGCCCAGCTGACCTCCTTCGTCGGCCGCGCCGAGGAGGTGGCCGACGTCGCCGATCTCCTGCGGGTGGCCCGCCTGGTCACGTTGATCGGCCCCGGCGGCGTCGGGAAGACCCGGCTGTCGGTCGAGGTCGCCGGGGCGGTGACCGATGAGGTGTGCTTCGTGGAGCTGGCCGCGCTGGGCGACGAAGCCGGGCCGGCCCGGGCGGTGCAGGGCGCGCTCGGCCTGCGTGAGCACGGGCTCCAGATGGGAGATCCCGCGCGGACGCCGGTCGATCGGCTGATCGCGGCGCTGTCGGACCGGGTGCTTCTGCTCATCCTGGACAACTGCGAGCATGTGATCGAGGAGGCCGCCGTGCTGGCGGCCCGGTTGCTGGCGGCGTGCCCGCGGCTGCGGGTCCTGGCCACCAGCCGCGAGCCGCTCGGCATCATCGGCGAGCACCTGCACCAGGTACGTCCGCTCGACGAGGACGCGGCGGCGCGGCTGTTCGGCGACCGGGCCGCGGCCGTACGGCGCGGTTTCGCCGCCGATCCTGAGCTGGTCCGGCGGATCTGCGCGGCCCTGGACGACCTGCCGCTGGCCATCGAGCTCGCGGCGGCGCGGCTGCGCACGCTGGACCTCGACGATCTGGCGGCGCGGCTGGACGACCGGCTCGGTGTCGCGGCCCGCGGCAGCCGTACGGCCCATGACCGGCATCGGACGCTGCGCTCGGTGGTCGCGTGGAGCTGGGACCTGCTCTCCGAATCCGAGCAACGGGCCGCGCGGCGGTTCACGGTCTTCGCCGGGGGCGCGACGGCGGAGTCCGCGCTGCGGGTGTGCGGCGCGGACGGCGAGACGCTGGAATCCCTGGTGGACAAGTCACTCCTGGAGGTCTCTCGCGGCCGGTTCCGGATGTTGGAGACGATCCGCGCCTACGGCGCCGAGCGGCTCGACGAAGCGGGCGAACGCGAGTCGGCGCGGCGGACTCACGCCCGGCACGTCCTGGATCTGGTGCGTGCCGCCGACCCGCGTCTGCGACGGGCCGAGCAACTGGACTGGCTGCCGGTCCTCGTGGCCGAGCATGAGAACGTCCTGGCCGCTCTGCACTGGGCGGTCGAGGCTCCGGACGTCGCGACGGCCCTGGAGTTGCTCGCCTCGGCCGCGACCTACGTGTGGATCCGGGGCGCGTCCGCCTCGGCCGCGCCGCACGCGATCAGCCTGCTCGCCGCGATCGGCGACACGTTCCCCGCGGGGCTCGGCGAGGAGTACGCGACATGCGTGCTGCTGGCCGCGTCCGACCGGACAACGTGGCGGCGCCACCACGCGACGGCCGAGAGAGCGCTGGCCGCCGCGTGGCCCGGTGACCGGCCGGGCCGGTACCCGGCCGCGCTGCTGCTATGGCTGATGCGCAACGCGACCGACGCCGACCCGCAGAGTGCGTTCGCGCTGGTCTCGGCCCAGCGCGACTGTCCCGAGCCGTGGGTGCGTGCGGCCGCCCGGTTCGTGTCGGGGTTCGGGGCTTTGGGCGAGCAGGACGTCGCGGCGGCCGAGCCCGCCTTCGGCGCGGCGGCCGAGGGCTTCCGGTCGCTCGGTGACCGTTGGGGCACCGCGCTGGCGCTGGACATCCTGGCCGGTCTCGCGGGTGGGCGCGGGAACCGTGCGCGGGCGATCGCGCTGACCGACGAGGCCCTCGCCCTCACCGGCCAGCTCGGCGCCCTGGAAGACTCGGCCGACCTGCTGGTCAACCGGGGCGATCATCTCGCCGCCGACGATCCGGCGGCCGCCCGCGCCGACTACGCCGAGGCCGCCGATCTGGCCCGCCGCGCCGGCAGCCTGACCTGTCTGGCGGCGGCCCTGCGCGGGCTCGGCGACATCGCCCTGCTGGAGGAGGATCCGGCCGAGGCGGAACGGCTCTACACCGATGCCCTGGAGCGGATCGACCCGCACTGGGTCAAAAGCCTCGGCAACCAGGTACGCGCCCTCGTCGGCCTCGGCCGGGTCGCCGAAGCGCGCGGCGACCACGCCACGGCCCGCGCGCGCTACCGCGAGGCCGCCGAGAACGCGGCCGTGCTGGGCCCCTCGGCTTCGGACGCGCTGCGCCTGCTGGGACTTCCCAAGGCGGTCACCGAGGCGGTGAGCCGGGGGTGAGTGTCCGGTGAGCCCTCCCATGCAGGCTCTCCTCCATGACGAACCGCAACGTACTGATCTCCGGCGCCTCCGTCGCGGGCCCCGCGCTCGCCTACTGGCTCCACCGCCACGGCTTCACCCCCACCATCGTGGAGCGTGCCCCCGCGCTGCGTGACGGCGGCTACGCCGTCGACTTCCGTGGTGAGGTACACCTGTCGATCCTGCGCCGGATGGGCATCCTGGACGACATCGAACGCGCCCGCACCGGCATGGGCTCCATGTCGTACGTCAACAGGGCCGGCAAGCCGCAGGCCGAGATGCCCGCCGACCTGTTCGCCGGAGACATCGAGATCCTCCGCGGAGACCTGGCCCGCATCCTCTACGACGCCACCAAGGAGCACACCGAGTACATCTTCGGCGACTCCATCACCTCGCTCACCGAGGACGCCCACGGGGTGACCGTCGCCTTCGAACGCGCCGCGCCGCGCCGGTTCGACCTGGTCATCGGCGCCGACGGCCTGCACTCCAACACCCGCCGCCTGACCTTCGGTCCCGAGGAGAACCACGTCAGGCACCTGGGCGTCTACTGCGCGATCTTCACCACCGACAACCACCTCGGCCTCGACCACACCGGCCACGCCTACCGCACCGCGAACAAGCTGGTGGTGATGTACAGCGCCCGCCACAACACCGAGGCCAAGGCCGTCTTCTATTTCGCGTCACCGATCCTGGACCTGGACCGCCGCGACGTGGCCCGGCAGCAGGCCGTTCTCGCCGAGCACTTCACCGGCAGCGGCTGGCAGAGCGACCGGCTGTTGCACGACATGCGCTACGCGCCGGACTTCTACTTCGACTCGGTCGGCCAGGTCCACATGGACGCCTGGGCCCGAGGGCGGGTCGCCCTGGTCGGTGACGCCGCCTACTGCCCGTCCTCCCTGTCCGGCATGGGTTCGGGCCTCGCCCTGGTCGGCGCGTACGTGCTGGCGGGAGAACTGGCCGCCGCGCACGGCGACCACCGCGTCGCGTTCGCCCGCTACGAGCAGGAGATGCGCGGGTACGCGGCGGGCTGCCAGAAAATGGGCGACGGCGTCGCCAAGCTCATGGTCCCGAGCAGCCGCTTCCTGGCCTCGGTCCTCAACCACTACTACAAGGTCATGCCGTACCTGCCGGGAAAGAACATGGCCACCAAGATCGCCCGCAGGGCCGCCGAGAACATCACGCTTCGCGACTATGTCGTCCAGGATGCCCTCCCGCGGGAGGGATCGTCGACTTCGTGACAGGGCCCGGGGTGCTTTTGTGGGGTTTCCACAACGCAACAGCTCCGGGACGCGCGATGCGGACCATTGGTGTAGCCACCGGTAATCAAGGAGGGTGTAAACAGGTGCAGGCGACGCTCCGGGACCCGGATGTCGCCCTCTGTCCGTGGGAACTTGGGAGGCTCAGCCGGTGTTCAGTCGTGTCGCCATCGTCAACCGTGGAGAGGCCGCGATGCGGCTCATCCACGCGGTGCGGGACCTTTCGGCGGAAACCGGGACGCGGATTGAGACGGTCGCCCTCTACACCGACGCCGACCGCCACGCGACCTTCGTCCGTGAAGCGGACGTCGCCTACTCGCTCGGCCCCGCCTCGGCCCGCCCGTACCTCGACCACGCCGTCCTGGAGCGGGCACTGGTGGAGACCGGGGCCGACGCCGCGTGGGTCGGCTGGGGGTTCGTCGCCGAGGACCCGGCGTTCGCCGAGCTGTGCGAGAAGATCGGCGTCACCTTCGTCGGGCCGAGCGCGGAAGCGATGCGCAAGCTCGGCGACAAGATCGGCGCGAAGCTGATCGCCGAGGAGGTCGGCGTCCCGGTCGCGCCGTGGAGCCGCGGCGAGGTCGCGACCCTCGAGGAGGCGCTGCGCGCCGGCGACGAGATCGGCTACCCGCTGATGCTCAAGGCGACCGCGGGCGGCGGCGGACGCGGCATCCGGATGGTCGCCTCCAGTGAGGAACTGGCCGACGCCTACGAGCGCACCAGCCAGGAGGCGCTGCGCGCCTTCGGCTCCGGCGTGGTCTTCCTGGAGCGTCTGGTCACCGGCGCCCGGCATGTCGAGGTCCAGGTCATCGCCGACGGACAGGGCACCGCATGGGCGCTGGGCGTCCGGGACTGCTCGGTGCAGCGGCGCAACCAGAAGATCATCGAAGAGTCCGCCTCCCCGGTACTGGCTCCCGAGCAGACCGCCGAGCTGAAGGCGTCGGCCGAGCGGCTGGCGCTGGCCGTCGGCTACCGCGGCGCCGGCACCGTCGAGTTCCTCTACCACCCCGGCGAGAAACTGTTCGCCTTCCTTGAGGTCAACACCCGGCTGCAGGTCGAGCACCCGATCACCGAGATCACCACTGGCACCGACCTGGTCAGGCTGCAGTTGCACGTGGCGAACGGCGGGAAGCTGGAAGGCACCCAGCCGGGAGAGGTCGGCCACGCCGTCGAGGCCCGGCTCAACGCCGAGGACCCCGACCGCGACTTCGCACCCGCCCCGGGCCGCATCGCGCGGCTGGTGCTGCCCGCCGGGCCCGGCATCCGCGTGGACACCGGTGTCAGCGAGGGCGACAGCATCCCGGCTGACTTCGACTCGATGATCGCGAAGATCATCGCCCACGGCCGTGACCGCGAGCAGGCGCTGGGCCGACTGCGCCGCGCGATGGCCGAGACCACAGTGATCATCGAAGGCGGCGCGACGAACAAGAGCTTCGTGCTCGACCTGCTCGACCAGCCCGAGGTGATCGACGCCAGCGCGGACACCGGCTGGATCGACCGCGTCCGCGGCGAGGGCAGGCTCGTCTCGAACCGGCACTCCGCCGTCGCGCTGGCGGCCGCCGCCATCGAGGCGTACGAGGAGGAGGAACGCGTCGAGCGGCAGCGGCTGCTGTCGACGGCGTTCGGCGGACGACCGCAGGTGCAGCACGAGAGCGGCCGACCGCTGGACCTCAAGCTGCGTGGCGTCGGCTACCGCGTGCGCGTCGCCAGGGTCGGCGCGCATCGGTTCCGTGTCGGCATCGAATCGGGGGACGACGCCCGCATCGCCGACGTCGAGCTCGACCGCTTCGACCGGCACACCGGGCGGATCGTCGTCAACGGCAGCCGGTACCGCCTGCTCACCGGCACGCACGGGCCGATCCACCTGGTCGAGGTGAACGGCGTGACGCACCGGGTCAGCCGCGACGAGGGCGGCGTCGTCCGCTCGCCCGCGCCCGCGCTGGTCGTCGCCACGCCGCTGGAGGTCGGCGCCGAGGTCGAGGCGGGCGCGCCGGTGCTCGTGCTGGAGAGCATGAAGATGGAGACGGTGCTGCGGGCGCCGTTCAAGGCGCGGTTGAAGGAAAGCGTCGTCTCCGTGGGCAGCCAGGTGGAGACCGGTGCACCGCTGCTGCGGCTGGAGCCGCTCGCCGACGACGACGCCCAAGCCGAGGACGCGTCGGCCACCGAGTCCGTCACGCTGGACCTGCCCGCCGCACCCGGCAGGGTCCCGGCGCGGGAGCGCACCAGGCGTGGCCAGGAGGACCTGCGCAGCCTGCTGCTGGGCTTCGACGTCGACCCGCACGACGAGGGCGGGGTGCTCGACGACTACCTCGCCGCGCGCCGGGCGGCCACCGACGACGGCCATCGGCCGCTGGCCGAGGAGCTCGAACTCGTCGACGTGTTCGCCGACCTCGCCGAGCTGAGCCGCAACCGGCCGGCGGGCGAGGACGGCGGCGGTGGCGGCCACGTGTACAGCGCCCGCGAGTACTTCCACACCTACCTGCAGAGCCTCGACGTCGAGCGGGCCGGGCTGCCGGAGGCGTTCCAGGCCAAGCTCGCCAAGGCGCTCGGGCACTACGGCGTCACCGAGCTGGAGCGCTCCCCCGAGCTCGAAGCCGCGGTGTTCCGCATCTTCCTCGCCCAGCAACGCGCGTCCGCCGACGCCACGGTGGTCGCGACATTGCTGCGCGCGTGGTTGCGGGAGTCGCCGCCGGACGAGACGCTGCGCGAGCCCGCCGGTCTCGCGCTGGAGCGGCTGGTGGCCGCGACGCAGGTCCGTTTCCCGATGCTCTCCGACCTCGCGCGCGGCGTGGTGTTCACCTGGTTCGGCCAGCCGCTGCTGCGCCGCAACCGCGCCCGCGTCTACGCCGACGTCCGCAAGCATCTGCGCCACCTGGACGCGCACCCGGACGCGGCGGACCGCGCCGAGCGCGTCGCCGAGATGGTGCGCAGCACCGAGCCGCTGGTGCGGCTGCTCGGCCAGCGGCTCGTCCGGGGCAACCTGGACAACGCGGTCATGCTGGAAGTGCTGACCCGGCGGTACTACGGCAACAAGGGTCTCACCGGCGTCCGCACCAGCGAGGCCGCGGGCTGCAGGTTCGTGGTCGCCGAGCGCGCCGGCTCGTGCGTGGTCTCCTCCGCGGTGAGCTTCGAAGCGCTGGGCAGCGTGCTGCGCGGGCTCGCGGAGCTGGCGAGCGGCGAGGACGCCATCGACGCCGACATCTATCTCGCCTGGGAGAACCAGCCCGAGGACTCCGAAGCGATGGCGGCCGCGCTGCACGAGGTCGTCAGCGCGCACCCGCTCCCTGACCAGGTCCGCAGACTCACCACCACCGTCGCGGGCAGCGGCGGCGCGGTGATGCACCACCACTTCACGTTCCGCCCGTCGACCACAGGGATGGCCGAGGAGCGGCTGATCCGCGGACTGCACCCGTACATCGCGGAGCGGATGCAACTGGAGCGGCTGTTCAAGTTCGACCTCACCCGGCTGCCGTCGTCGGACGAGGAGGTCTACCTCTTCCAGTGCGTGGCGCGGGAGAACCCGTCGGACGACCGCCTCGTCGTGTTCGCACAGGTGCGCGACCTGACCGAGCTGCGCGATCACGACGGCAGGCTGGTGGCGCTGCCGACGGCCGAGGACACGATCGCCACCTGCCTCGACTCGATCCGCCGCGCGCAGTCGCGACGACCGTCGAAGAAGCGCTTCACCACCAACCGGATCGTGGTCTACGTCTGGCCGCCGAGCGACATGACCCGGGCGGAGCTGGAGATGATCGCCGGTCGCGTGTTGCCGACGACCGCGGGCGCCGGGCTGGAGGAGATCCTGTTCATCGCGCGGCAGCGCGACCGGACGACCGGCGAGCTGACCAAGATCGCCGTGCGTATCTCCTTCGACGCCACCGGCGGCACCGAGCTGACCGTCGGTGAGCCGCCGCTCGACCCGGTCGAGCCGCTCGACGACTACCGGCAGAAGGTGCTGCGCGCGAGCAGCCGCAACACGGTGTACCCGTACGAACTGACCGGGCTGCTCGGCGACTTCGTCGAGCACGACCTCGACGCCGACCACACGCTGGTGCCGGTCGCCCGGCCGAAGGGGCGCAACACCGCGGCGATCGTCGCGGGCGTGGTCGCCACGCCGACCCGGCGGCACCCGCAGGGCGTCACCAGGGTCGTGCTGCTCGGCGACCCGACGAAGTCGCTCGGCGCGCTGTCGGAGCCGGAGTGCCGCCGCGTGATCGCCGCGCTGGACCTGGCCGAGCGGATGCGGGTGCCGCTGGAGTGGTACGCCTTGTCCTCCGGCGCGCGGATCTCCATGGGCTCGGGCACGGAGAACATGGACTGGGTGGCCGCGGCGCTCAAGCGGATCGTCGAGTTCACCCAGGACGGCGGCGAGATCAACATCGTGGTCGCGGGCATCAACGTCGGCGCGCAGCCGTACTGGAACGCCGAGGCGACGATGCTCATGCACACCAAGGGCATCCTGGTGATGACGCCGGACTCGGCGATGGTGCTCACCGGCAAGCAGTCGCTCGACTTCTCCGGTGGTGTGTCGGCCGAGGACAACTTCGGCATCGGCGGCTACGACCGGGTGATGGGCCCGAACGGGCAGGCGCAGTACTGGGCGCCGAACCTGACGGCCGCCCGGGACGTGCTGATGTCGCACTACGACCACACGTACGTCGCACCCGGTGAGGAGGCGCCGCGGCGGGCGAGGACCACCGACCCCGTCGACCGTGACATCTCCGACTTCCTGCATGCCGTGGAGGGCAGCGACTTCACCACCGTGGGCGAGATCTTCTCCGCCGAGGCCAACCCGGACCGCAAGAAGCCCTTCGACATCCGGACCGTGATGCGGGCGCTCTCCGACCAGGACCACCCGGTGCTGGAACGCTGGGCGGGCATGGCCGACGCGGAGACCGCGGTGGTGCAGGACGTGCATCTCGGCGGCATGCCGGTGTGCCTGCTCGGCATCGAGTCACGGGCGGTGCCGCGGCGTGGCTTCCCGCCCACCGACGGCCCGGACACCTACACCGCGGGCACGCTGTTCCCGCGGTCGTCGAAGAAGACCGCGCGGGCGATCAACGCGGCCAGCGGCAACCGGCCGCTGGTGGTGCTGGCGAACCTGTCGGGGTTCGACGGCTCGCCGGAGTCGATGCGGAAGCTGCAGCTGGAGTACGGCGCCGAGATCGGCCGCGCGATCGTGAACTTCCGCGGGCCCATCGTGTTCTGTGTGATCTCGCGGTACCACGGCGGCGCGTTCGTGGTGTTCTCGAAGGCGCTGAACCCGAACATGACCGTGCTGGCGCTGGAGGGCTCGTTCGCGTCGGTGCTCGGCGGCGCCCCGGCGGCGGCCGTGGTGTTCTCCGGTGAGGTGAACAACCGCACCGCGACCGACCCGCGGGTGACCGAGCTGCAGGCGCAGGTCTCGGCGGCGAGCGGCGCCGAGCGGGCGGCGCTGAACGCTCAGCTCGCCGAGGTGCAGTCCGCCGTACGGGCGGAGAAGCTCGGCGAGGTCGCCGCGGAGTTCGACCGGGTGCACAGCATCCAGCGCGCGGTCGAGGTCGGCTCGGTGGACGCGATCATCGGCGCCGCCGAGATGCGGCCGCGGATCATCGAGGCCATCGAGCGCGGCATGAAGCGCCCGCACGGGGGTTGACGGGGGAGATCGCCGTGCGGTCGGGAGCGCGTCGTGCAATCTGCACGGTGGACCGGTGCACGGTGAACTACCCGTGGCGACGGCATTTCTCCAGCATGGAGGCATGAGTTCACACATCACTCCCTTCCGTGTGGAGATCCCCCAGGCGGCCTTGGACGACCTCCAGACGCGGCTGGACCTCGCCCGCTTCACCGACGAGGTCTCCGACGCCTACGGCGTGAGCGTCAGCCGGGTCCGGCGGTTGGCCGAATACTGGCGGAACGGCTACGACTGGCGCGCCTGGGAGGCACGGCTCAATGCCTATCCACAGTTCACCACCGACATCGACGGGCAGCGGATCCACTTCCTCCACGTACGCGCCGCCAGGGAGGACGCGCTGCCGCTGATCCTCACCCACGGCTGGCCCGGTTCGATCGTGGAGTTCCTCGACGTCATCGAGCCGCTGTCCGAGGACTTCCACCTGGTGATCCCGTCGCTGCCCGGGTTCGGCTTCTCCGGGCCCACCACGGAGGGTGGCTGGGGCACCGTACGCACCGCCCAGGCATGGGCGGAGCTGATGGAACGCCTCGGATACGACCGCTACGGAGCGGTCGGCAACGATGCCGGCTCGATGGTCTCGCCGGAGATCGGCCGCATCGCCCCTTCCAACGTCGTGGGCGTGCACGTCACGCAGATCTTCTCCTTCCCGTCCGGTGACCCCGCCGAGTTCGTGGACATGACCGAGGAGGAGCAGGCTGCGATGGGGGTGCTGCAGCGGTTCTGGGAGGAGATGGGCGCCTTCAACACCCTGCACTCTCAGCAGCCGCAGACGCTGGCCCACGCGCTCGCCGACTCGCCGGTCGGGTTGCTGGGCTGGAACGCCCAGCTGTTCGACCACGACCTCGACGACGACTTCGTGCTCACCAACGTCGCGCTCTACTGGCTCACGGGCACCGCGGGCTCCTCGATCCGCATGTACTACGAGAACGCCAAGGCCGCGCCGCTACCGGCCGAGCCCACCACGACGCCGATCGGGCTCGCCTCGGCCAAGGGCGACTTCGAGTCCATCCGGCGTTTCGCCGAGCGGGACCACAAGAACATCGCACAGTGGCACACGTACGACACCGGTGGGCACTACGCGGCCCACATCGCACCCGGTGTCTACGCGGACGACGTTCGCGCGTTCTTCTCGGGTCTCCTCCAGGGATAGCGGCGGCCCGGTCAGCGGGGCACCGACGCGACCAGGGCGAACGTGCCGTCGCCCTGGTCATCGGCCGTGAACGTGCCGCCCGCGGACTCGACCCTGGCCGTCAGGCTCGCCAGCCCGCGGCCGGTTCCCTGCGTGGCTCTCGCCACACCGTCGTTCGCGACGCGCAGCCGTACCACCTGCGCGTCCGTCTCCACCACGATCGTGCACAGCCGAGCGGCCGAGTGCCTGACGACGTTGGTGACGGCTTCGCGCACAACAGTGGCCAGCACGGGAGAGTTCTCCAGACCGACGGCGTCCACCTGGATCTCGACGCCGGCGGAGTCGAGCAGCGAGCGAGCGGACTCGATCTCCTCGCGCAGGCTCAGCATGGCGCCGCCGGAGGTGATGGAGCGTACGTCTGCGAGGCCACGCACCGCCAGCGGGCCCACCTCCTCCAGTAAGAGCGCCGCCTTGGCGGAGTCATGGCCGATCACGCGGAGGGCCAGCTCGGCCTTGAGAGTGATCGCCGACAGGGTGATACCGAGCAGGTCGTGCACGTCCCTCGCCACCCGGAGCCGCTCGGCGACCACGGCGCTCCTGGCGACCTGCATGCGCAGGCCGCGCAAGCGTCCGGCCGCCTCGGGGAACCGGTTGAACGCGAACACCCCGATGGCCATCGTGATCATCGACGCGACCTGGTAGAGCGAATATCCGCCCACCTCTGGATAGAGCTGCAGCAGGAACGCGGTGGCGACGGCGACGACCGCCACGGCGGGCACCGACCAGCGCGCGGGCAGCCACAGCAGGGTGTTGGCCACGGACATGCCGATCAGCGCCGACATGCTGCCGTTCCCCACGTAGAGCGTGGCCGCGCCGACGATGAGGATGTGCAGCGGGAGCGTCCACCGCCAAGCGGAGGGAGCCGAGGCCCTGGGGAAACCGTGGTAGAGCTGGAACGCGACAGCCAGTGGCGCGACCACGGCGGCGACGGCCCAGCGACCCGGATCCGCGGTGCCGCTGTCGGCGACGTTGGCGAGCACGATGACGGATACGTTGACGGTCATGGCGGCGAGGGCCCATCGCGAGAGGCGCGACGTATCGTCCGGCAGGTCGGTCCGGGCCGTGGCCGGCGGTTCGCGGGGGGCGGCGGCGACCGTTCTGGCCTCCGCGGCCGCCTCGCGTGAGATGTCCGCGATGACGGCGAGTGTGCCGGTGGTGGGCGGATTCCGGCGGGACGCGCGCAGGATGTGAGCGAGCCGGACGCCGATGGCCCTGCGCAGGTCACCGGCCGCACGCAGGCGCTCGTTCGCCGCTTCCAGTTCGGCGAGCTGCCGGTTGGCCGCCTGGGTCTCGCTGAGCAGCACGGCCAGTCGCACCAGGGCGAACAGCGTGAGCCCCACGTTCATGTCGACGATCGTGAAGCTGACGACTGTGACGAGGTCGGGGCCGTGCAGCGCGCCCGCCACCAACGTGTCGGCCAGCAGCACCACCCCGAACAGCGGCCATCCCGCCGGACCCGCGACGCTCAGCGGCATCGCGGCGGCCAGCGGCCCCGCTATGGGTCCCCACAGCATGGGGAAGGGCAGGTACGGGCCGAAGGTCGCGACCGCGAGTACGGGAACGGCGCGGCGCCCGCCCCGGGCGACGAGTGCGAAGAGGCCGACGACGGCCACGATGAGGCTCAGGCAGATCCCGAGGGTGGGAGGCGAGGACTGCCCTCGGACGTTCGCCATGGCGACGACGATCGTGAACCGTGTCGGGATGAGCAGGGCGACGTAGCCAAGCACCAGCATCCAGCCGGTAGACGGGCTGAGCCGTGGCCACCCGTTCCCTTTCGCCCCCGTCACCTGCGTTGTTTATCACGCTTAGTATGCGCAGTGTGATTCGTGTGCTCATAGCGGAGGATGTCCGGATACTCCGTGAGGCGCTGGTCGCCTTGCTTGGGTACGAAGAGGACATCGAGGTCGTGGCCGAGATAGAGACCGGCGAGGCGATCGTGCCCGCGGCGCTCGCCTACCGGCCGGACGTCGCCGTGCTCGACATCGACCTGCCCGTGCTCGACGGTCTGGCCGCCGCTGCGGACCTGCACGTACGACTGCCGGAATGCCGCGTGCTGATCCTCACCGCGCTGGGCAGGCCGGGCAACCTACGGCGCGGGGTCGAGGCGCACGTGTCCGGCTTCATGCTCAAGGACTCCCGGCCAGAGGACCTGGTGAACGCCATCCGCGACGTCGCGGCCGGCGGCCGGGTCGTCGACCAGAAACTCGCCTACGCCGCGCTCGACGTTCCCGCCAACCCGCTGACCGATCGTGAAGCCGACGTCCTGCGCCTGACCGGCGCCGGCGCCGCGCCCCGGGACATCGCCAAGGACCTGCATCTCAGCTACGGCACCGTACGCAACTACCTCGCCTCCGCCGTGACCAAGCTGAACGCCCGCACCCGGCTGGACGCGGTCCGCATCGCCACCGAGGCGGGCTGGCTCTGAGGACGCGCTGCCCAGGGTGGGCGCGGCCGCCGGTCGCGGAACCTCGGCGGTATCCGGACATGACGCTCAGGCGGTCTGTAGCGCGCCTTCGACCGCGAGCAACCGCTCCTTGCGTGCCAAACCGCCCGCGTACCCGGTCAGCGAGCCATCCGCGCCGATCACGCGGTGGCAGGGCCGGAAGATGAGCAGCGGGTTGGCGCCGATCGCGGCGGCCACCGCACGCACGGCGGTCCTGGGTGCTCCGGCCCGCTCGGCGAGCTGGCCGTAGCTGACGGTGGAGCCATAGGGGATCGTCTCCAGCGCGGCCCACACCCGCTCCTGGAACGGGGTGCCGCCGCTGGCATAGTCCACCTCGAACTCCTGCAGCTCACCGGCGAAGTACGCGCCCAGCTGCCGGACGATGTCGGTGAACACCGCCTCGTCGCGCCGCCAGCCGGGCTGCGCCTCCCTGCGGCGCTTCTGCCCGGGAAAGGCCAGCGAGGTCAGAGTGACGCCGGTCGCGGACTCCTCGCCGACCAGCAGCAGCTCACCCAGAGGGCTGTCCATGGTCATGTAAACGGTCATCGTCCTCGTCCTTTCGATCCCACCACCAGGTATAACGTGAAGCCGGCCAGCATTCCTGGCGGTATTCGGACATCGCGTTCAGGCTGCGGCGGTGGCCCCCGGCCGGGCTCGGCGATCAGTAGGCGAGAGCGATCCGGCCGTCGTCTCCGTCCCGGAGAGTCATCGAAAAGTAGCCCTGCGGCTACAGGGGGATCCACGCTCACGAGACTGGGGCGATAATTCCGAAAATATCAGGAAATTTGGTGCATTTCGCATCGCCCTTCGATGGAGGGCCGGCCGGAACTACGGCGCGAACTCGCGGAAGTGCTGCAGGCTGTTTGATGCTTGATTGGCATATATTCCATGTGTCCCATTGGTCGCATTTAGGCGATCCAAATGGCAATCGTGTAACAGGCGTGCGAGTCATGGTCTGGCATAGTAGTTTCCGGTCGGAATCTTGATTGCGGACCTCATTGCGAGTGGCGGCCAAAGAAAGGCGACAGGATATGCAGCAAGCGGCCATCGATCGAGTAAAGCTCATCTTCACCCTGCTCGACGCGGACGGCACCGGCAGCCTCGAAGCCGAGGACTTCGACCTCATGGCGGCCCGAGTGGTCGCCGCGTCCCCCGGCTCCGACGAAGCGGCCAAGGCGGCCATGCTCGCCGCTTTCCGGCGCTACTGGACAACCCTGGCCGCCGAACTCGACGCCAACCGCGACGGCCGGATCAGTTTCGAGGAGTACACCGCGTGCGTCCTCTCCCCGGAACGTTTCGACGCGGCGCTCACCGACTTCGCCGAGTCCCTGGCCGCGCTGGGTGACCCGAACGGCGACGGCCTCATCGAGCGGGACCTCTTCGTGGCGCTCATGACGGCCATCGGCTTCGAGCGGGCGAACATCGACGCGCTCTTCGACGCGTTTCAGCCGTCGGACGACGACCAGATCGAGGTCTCGGTCTGGGCCGCGGGCATCAGGGACTACTACGGCCCGGAGAAGACGGGAATTCCAGGCGACCATCTGGTCGCGGTCCGGGGCTGATCGGGATCGCCGCCTTGACGCATCGGCCTTCGGCAAAGGAGCACGGGTGGAACCAGTCATCGGACTCGCCGTCGGCCGTGGAACGGGCCCCGAGCTCGCGGCCGTCTTCGAGCGTGTGCTGGCCAGGATCGCCGACGTCTATTCGGTAGGAATCGGCGTCGCGCGGTCGGAAAGGGTCTACCACTCGTATTCGTCACTGAAGGCCGATGCCGGGATCGATCGGGTCCGCGAGCTCACCCGGGAGGACGCCGACCACTACGCGGAGTTCTGCCGCACGCGGGCCGCTCTCGGCATCCCGGCCATATTCCGTACGGCGATCAACGCCCAGTCGCTGTACCTGGTGCGCCGGCACCTGCAGGCGGTGAAAGTCGACGTCATCACCGCACCGGACGCGTCGCTGCTGCTCGTCCGGGACGGGGCCCAGGGCTTCTACACCGGGGAGAACACCCACGTTCCGGGCGCGCTCATCCGCACCATGGCGTTCAGCCGGGAGATCACCGAGAAGGTCATCGCCTTCGCGGTGCGGCGCGCGCGACAGGAGTGGCCGGACGGCGGAGTCGACGAGATCGTCATGGCGTACAAGTTCCACCTGCTCGACGGTGCTCTGGACGAGTGGGTGGCCGAGAGCGCCGCGCGGCACGGAGTCGAGATCCGCCTGTTCCAGCCGGACACGGTGAACCGCAACCTGATCGAGCGTGGTCCGCGCCCCAGAACCGTGATCATCGCAGGCAACGAATGGGCCGACATCATGCACGTCGTCCTGCTGGACCGCTTCGGCGCCGAGCGCCAGGAGAACCGCTGCACCGAGAACGTCTACCTGCACCCCGACGTGGCCGGGCTGGTCGAGTACCAGACCGTGCACGGCTCGGCCGACGACCTGGAGGGGAAGAACGCGGTCAACCCGGTGGCGACCGTACGCGCGGCGGCGATGATCGCCGAGCGGCACGGGGGTTGCGGCGGGGCGGTGCGGATGGTGGAGCGCGGCCTCGCCACACTCGGCCGTCGGGACATCGGCACCCCCGACCTCGGTGGACGGCACTCCACCACCGCGGTGGTGGACACACTGCTCGACGTGCTGGAGCCGGAGGGGCAGCCGGTCCTGGTGGCGGATTCGTGACTCCGGTGGAGAGCATGGCGCTGGTCGTCGTGGACCTGCAGAACGACTTCTGCGCCGGGCCCACCGCCCTCGCCCGATATCGCGGCGATCCGGCGAGGCTGGACGAGGTCGCGGCGAACACCGCGCTGGCCGTCGACCGGGCACGGGCCCGCGGCATCGAGGTGCTCTTCGTCCGGTTCCTGGGTGACGCCGAGCACCAGGGGCCCAGCTGGCGGCGCCGCGACCGGGTGCAGGGCAAGCGGCCCAAGTGCCTGGACGGCTCGTGGGGTGCGGAGTTCCACAGGGTGTCACCCAGGTCAGGGGAGCGCGTCTTCACCAAGCGGGCGTGCTTCGACGCCTTCCTCAGCTCGGGGTTCGAGCAGCATCTCGTCCGAAGCGGTGTCGGGCGGCTCGTGTTCGCGGGCCTCTACACCGACGTCTGCGTGGACTCCACCGCCCGGACCGCGTTCCAGAAGGGCTTCCACATCACGGTGCTGACTGACTGCACCGCCAGTGTGCACGTGCGGGACGCGGACATCCTGCGCTTCATGACCGCTGTCTACGGCGCCCACATCACCACCCACGACCACCCGGACCGGTGGGCGCCGCCCGCCGAAGAGGAGAACGCGTGCCGGCCGCACAACACACCGGTGTCGAAGACGGCGTCGGCCTGACCGCCCTCATGGTCGCCGCCGCGCGGGCGATCGAGACCCACCGGCCCGATGCCCTGGCGAGTGACACCTACGCCGAGCATTTCGTCCGCGCCGCAGAGGCGTCCGCGGCGTGGCCGGTCCGCCCTGCGGAGGTGCCGGACGGAGACGCGAACCCCTTGTGGGGCAGGCTGGGACGGTACTTCGGCCTGCGTACCCGAGTCCTCGACGACTTCCTCATCCGCTCGACCCACGCGGGCGTCCGGCAGGTGGTTCTGCTCGGCGCCGGCCTCGATATGCGGGCTTTCCGGCTCGACTGGCCGCCGGGTCAGGTCGTCTACGAGATCGACCGCGACGGAGTCCTGACGTTCAAACGCGACGTGCTCGACGGCCTCGCCCTCATCCCGGCGGCCACGCGCTGTCCGATCGCGGCCGATCTGCGCGACACGTGGGTTCGATCGCTGGTGAGCGCGGGCTTCGACCTGACCGCGCCGACCGCGTGGCTGGCTGAGGGCCTGCTGCTCTATCTCCCGTCGGCCGCCGAGCGTCGTCTCATCGAGACCGTGGACCGCCTGAGCGCCGACGGAAGCGCGCTGGCGTTCGAGGTCAAACTCGGGACGGAGTCTCCGGAGGTCCGCGCCAACCCCGTCTACGCCGCGACCAGACAGCAGATCGGCGTCGACCTGCTCGCCCTGTTCGACAGGGAGCCACGCCCCGACTCCGTCGGTTCCCTGAGGGCGCGGGGCTGGTCCACCGCCGTCCACACGCCCTTCGACTTCGCCCGTCAGCACGGCCGCGGTCCGCTCCCCGAACTGAACGACGCCCTGGCGAGCAACCGCTGGGTGTTCGCGACCAAGCGGGGCACGCGCGAGCGGTGACCACCGAGCAGCGACCGAGAATGATCGGCACTCGCGGGGTGCGGTTCCTCCCGGCGAGCCGACAGGTGCGGAGGTCAGCCGAGCCAGCGGCCGTCGCGCATGAGGTCGCGTCCCCGCAGCTCGTTCGCCTCACGCCAGGCCTGGACGCGCCGCGGCCGGATCAGGAAGTACTGGTAGGGCTCGTCGAGCTCGCGCGGGTCGAAACCGGTCTTGGTCGCGAACGCGTCGCCCGTCTTGGGGGCGACGTCGGCGATGTCCACCGGCTCGGCGGTGCCGTCGACGACGACGACGTCGCGGGTCGGCCCGAGGCTGAGTCGCACCCGGCCGTCCGCCAGCAGGTTACGGCCGGTGACCGAGGCGCGCGGCGTCGAGATGAGGAACGCGGTCCCGTCCCAGAGATACGAGAGCGGGATGAGGTGGACGCCGCCCGGGGATCCCGACGTCGCGACCCAGAGATCGACGTCGCTCTCCAGTTTCGCTCGAGTGTCCCGCAGCCTCTCCTCGAATCCGCGCGGCGGCGCGCCCGTCATGCTTCCTCCAGTCACTTCGTGAGGAGCCCTTCCTTCAGGTGACGGGCTCCGTCGGTCATCGGCCGGTTCGGCGTACGTGTGTACGTATCCGCTCGGCAGCCGGCACCGCCCCGCGCCCGGCGGCTGTCTCGTGGTCGGCGACCAGGCAGGGCAGGCAGCGGTGACACGTCAGGGCGTGAGTGCCGGTGACGCGGCCTCCCATGCGAACCCGTCCGGGTCGGTGAAAGGCCCGGCATCGCCACCGATCACGAGCCGGTGCGATCCGGTGCCGTCGGGAGAGACGCCGACGTCCTTGGCAAGGGCACGGCGCCTGTACAGCGCCAGCTTGACGGGACTCGACCCAGCGGCGAATTCGACGTACATGCGGCCGAAGCTCTTCGCCACGACAAGGCCCTGGTCGACGTAGAACCTCTTGCTCGCGGCCACGTCCGCGACTCCCAGCAGGAGCACGATCTCGTCGATCTGCCGGGTGGCGGGGCCGGTGTCCTTCTTCGCCGAGGTCGCGATCTTCCAGATCGTCCCGTCCGGGGCTTGTACGACACCGCCGTAGCCCCAGAGCGACTTCGCGGCAGGCTTCAGCGCCGTGGCGCCGGCGTCGAGGGCGGCGTCGATGAGGCTGTTGACGGTGGCCGGCTGGGACACCGTGAGCGCCAGTGTGAACCCACGGAAGCCGGTGGTGGGTGCCTCCGAGGCCCGCAGGCGTATCTGCGTGTCCAGACCGAAGGCGGCGGTGTAGAAGCGGTTGGCGGCCGTGGGGTCGGCCACGTCGAGGGTTACGGATTCGATGGATGCCATGGTCATCACGCTAGTTGCGGCTCGGTGACCGGCGCTTCTTGATTCCTGACCGGTCGTGTCACCTGTTTTGCGACACACGGCGGCATCCCCGCCGTAGCGCCCGTTGCGCGGCGCCGGTAGGCGCTGGGCGACATGCCGACCAGTTCGGTGAAGCGGGTGCTGAAGGTGCCCAGCGATGAGCAGCCGACCGCGAAGCAGACCTCGGTGACGCTGAGGTCGCCGCGACGCAGCAGCGCCGTCGCGCGCTCGATGCGACGCGTCATCAGGTACGCGTACGGCGACTCGCCGTAGGCCAGGCGGAACTGGCGGCTGAGGTGCCCGGCCGACATGTTCACGCCGCGGGCGAGCGCCTCGACGTTCAGCGGCTGCGCGTACTCCCGGTCGATCCGGTCGCGGACGCGGCGCAGCCGGGCGAGGTCGCTCAGGCGGTGTGCCGTGGTGCGTGCGAGCCCCCACGAGGGGTGACACATGAGATGACTCCTTTTCATCGATGTTCGCGAGCACCTGGGTCGCATGCCGAAGTAGGCGGCGAGGCGCTCGATGGCGATGACCGGCTTGCCGGAGTCGACGAGCCGGTCGAGCGGGCCGAGCAACTGCTCGACGGCGGCGGGACGGAGGCCGGTGGTCGGCTCGGCGAGGATGCGGACGCCGCCCTTGTGTGCGGCCCGCGTGCGCGCCTCGGCCTCGGCGGCCGACATCGCGAACACTTCTGCGATGGTGCGGCCGCCGAGGGAGCGGTCGAGGACAGCGGCCTGGAAGCGCCGGCCGCCGTATTCTTCGCACGTGGTCGCGACGCCGGCCATCATGGCCGAATCGATGACCGGACGGCTCAGCGAAGCTCCTGGATGCGGACCAGGTTGCCCGCGGGATCGCGGAAGGCGCAGTCACGGATGCCGTACGGCTGCTCGGTCGGCTCCTGGACGACCTCGGCGTCGCCTGCCTGCACCTTTTCGAAAGTGCCGTCGAGGTCCCGGGTGGCCAGCAGGATCCAGCCGTAGGTGCCCTTGGCCATCATCTCGACGATGGTGCGGCGCTCGTCCTCGGTGATCCCGGGGTCGGCGGCCGGCGGCGCCAGGAGGATGGACGTGTCGGGCTGGCCGACGGGGCCGACCGTGATCCAGCGCATCTTGCCCTGTCCGACATCGCTGCGGACCTCGAAGCCAAGGGTGTCGCGGTAGAAAGCCAGGGACGCGTCAGGGTCGTCATGCGGGAGGAAGCTCGTATGAATGGTGATGTCCATGGCCATCAGGCTAGGCGCGGCTCCGTGACCCGCGCTTCTCGATTCCTGCTCGATCTGACCACCTGCTTCGCCACACACGGTCGCATCCCCGCCGTCGCGCGTACCGCCTGACGCCGCGTCGCCCAGGATCTCCCCAGCCGTCTCCCAGATGATCACAAGCCGGGGCGGCGCCCACCGGTCGCCGGGCCGGCGGCTCTCCAACCGCTCGACCTAGGTACGCCCGCAGGGCGATCGTCGAGGTTTCGGCGGGGTCACGGGCGACGGCATAGACACGTGGCCCGGGGAGTTGTGGTGGTTTGTGACCATGGATCAAGATCTCCGGCTGGAGCTGCACCCGCTCCTGGCGGATCGGTTCAGCCCGTACCAGTTCGACCCGGCCGGCGTCATCGATGATGAGATGCTCCGGTTGCTGTTGGAGGCTGCGCGGTGGGCGCCTTCTGCGGGGAACTCCCAGCCGTGGGGATTCTTCCCGGTCCGCCCTGGTGAGTCCGACCATGCGCGGGTCACCCGGTTTCTCGCACGTAGCTCGGCGCGATGGGCGTCGAACGCAGGGCTCTTGATCGTGAATTTGACTCGGCGGTTCGTCGACGACACCGACTTGGTCTATTCGGAGTTCGCCGACTACGACCTCGGACAGGCCGTGGCACACCTGACGGTGCAAGCACAGGCGATGGGACTGACGTGCCATCAGTTCCGCGCCTTCGACAGGGACGGTCTGATCGGGGAACTGCGGCCGAACCCAGGCTGGGTGGTCATGTCGATGACGGCCGTCGGGGCCCCGGCCGATCGCGGGCAGCAGGTGCGGTGGCGGCGCAGCGTGGCCGAGCTGCGCGGCGATCCATGGAGCGAAGACCGCTGATTCAGATATACAAACGATCGGTCGTTAATGTAGTTTGTGCCCATGACACAAGACGGTCGGCGGCTGCGCGGGTTGCGCAGCCGCGAGGCGATCCTCGAGCAGGCAGTGGGCCTGGCCTCCGTCGAAGGGCTGGACGGACTCTCCCTGGGACGGCTGGCGACGGCGACCGGCACCAGCAAGTCCGGATTTTTCGCCCATTGGCGTGACAAGGAGCAACTACAGCTCGACGCCGTGGACTGGGCCGGCCGCCAGTGGGCCGAGCGGGTGGTGGCGCCCGCCATGCAGGCGCCAGCCGGGGTGCGACGGCTGTTCGCGCTGCACGAGGCGCGGCTGAGGTTCTACGGGGAGGGCGTGCTCCCCGGCGGGTGCTTCTTCTTCGCCGTCCAGGCCGAGTTCGACGACCGTCCCGGCGCGGTGCGCGATCGCGTCGCGCGCGCCCTGCGCGAGTGGCAGGAGTTCATCCGGCGGCAGGTGGCGCAGGCCATTGCGCTGGGCGAGCTGGCCGAGAGCGTGGATGTGGCTCAGCTCGCGTACGAGATCGACGCGCTCGGGGAGATGGTGATCATCCACTCTCGGCTGCACGACGGGCCGGCCTCCCTCGTCCACGCCCGCCGCGCCGTGCTGCAACGTCTGCGCGCACTCTGCCCCGACCCGACACTTCTCCCGGAGGATTGATCATGACTGAAGACGGCGTGCACGAACCGGTCCAGGTGCATTTCGACGATCTCGACGCCATGGGCCTGTTGCACAACTCCCGGTACGCCCTGCTGGTCGAGCGGGCGATCGGCGCGTACTGGCAGCGCCTGGGCTGGGCGCCGGATCCGGTCCGGTCGGCCTTCAAGGACGTTTTCCTGGCCGTGCGCGAGTTCAAGGTGACCTACCACGTGCCCATCGCGGGGGCGGGCGAGCCGCTGGTGCACTTCTGGATCGAGCGCCTGGGCCGCACGAGCGGCGTCTACGGCTTCCGCGTGCTGTCGGCCGATCGGGCGGTGGTGCACGCCGAGGGCTATCGCGTCAACGTCAATCTGGACCCGGCCACACTGCGGCCCATGCCATTCAGCGACGAACTGCGTACCGCCGCCGAACCCCTGCTCCACAGAACAACGGCGGCGTGCTGAGGCCTCGCTGGATCGCCGGCCCGGCGGCCGACCAACCGGGTCCACTGGTCGCCGCGCTGACGGACTACCGCATGAATCGACACGCCGGACCAAGCCGCCACCTTGTGCGCCCTCCACTCGGGTCGATGCGATGAGCCCCGAATTCGCTCCGCGTGACTCCGCGAGCGGCACGTCCAACGCCACGGCACATTACTGCCGCGTCCAGTAACGCGCAGTCGGCCCTGCGGAGCCCGAATATCCATCCGCGTAGGTTGTGGGCGTGGTGGGCTATCCCGTCCCATGGCGGGTGTCGACGCGTGCCGCGACCGTAAAAAGTTGACGAGGCCATTCCGGCTGTGGGACGCTGAACCCGGCATTGAGGTTGACGCTTTAAGTACGTTTGGACTTGCGTTTGTCATTTGCGTTACGCTGCTCCCTCGTGCCGTCTATTTGCGTCCTCGGATTTCGCCCGGGGCGTTTGGCGTGCGCGCAGTCGATTCCATCCGTGCTCTCCGGAAGGACATTCGTTGGCAGCCTCGCGCAGCGCCTCCGCCGTACCCGCTGGTCCCCGTCGCGTCTCTTTCGCGCGCATCCAGGAGCCCCTTGAAGTTCCTGACCTTCTGGCCCTGCAGACCGAGTCGTTCGACTGGCTGCTCGGCAACGAGAAGTGGAAGGCCCGGGTCGAGGCGGCTCGCCAGGCCGGGCGCAAGGACGTTCCGGCCCAGTCGGGCCTCGAAGAGATCTTTGAAGAGATCAGTCCGATCGAGGACTTCTCCGGAACCATGTCCCTGTCGTTCCGCGACCACCGGTTCGAGCCGCCCAAGTACTCAGTCGATGAGTGCAAAGACAAGGACATGACCTACTCCGGCCCGATGTTCGTGACGGCGGAGTTCATCAACAACACCACCGGTGAGATCAAGAGCCAGACGGTGTTCATGGGCGAATTCCCGCTCATGACCTCGAAGGGCACTTTCATCATCAACGGCACCGAGCGTGTCGTGGTCTCCCAGCTCGTCCGTTCGCCGGGCGTCTACTTCGACCGTTCGGTCGACAAGACCACCGACAAGGACCTGTTCGGCTGCAAGGTGATCCCGTCGCGGGGTTCCTGGCTGGAGTTCGAGATCGACAAGCGCGACAGTGTCGGCGTCCGCGTCGACCGCAAGCGCAAGCAGCCCGTCACCGTGCTTCTCAAGGCACTGGGATGGACCAACGAGCAGATCCTCGAGCGTTTCGGCCGGTACGAGTCGATGCGGGTGACCCTGGAGAAGGACCACACCTCCGGCCAGGACGACGCCCTGCTCGACATCTACCGCAAGCTGCGTCCGGGTGAGCCTCCGACCAAGGAGTCCGCGCAGACACTGCTGGAGAACCTGTACTTCAATCCCAAGCGTTACGACCTCGCGAAGGTCGGGCGTTACAAGATCAACAAGAAGCTCGGCGTCGACGCCGACATCACCCAGGGCACCCTGACCGAGGACGACATCGTCGCGATGGTCGAATACCTCGTGCGGCTGCACGCCGGTGAGGAGTCGGCGGGCCTGCCGCTGGAGATCGACGACATCGACCACTTCGGCAACCGTCGCCTCCGCAACGTTGGCGAGCTCATCCAGAACCAGGTCCGTCTGGGCCTGGCCCGCATGGAGCGGGTCGTGCGCGAGCGCATGACCACGCAGGACGTCGAGGCGATCACGCCGCAGACCCTGATCAACATTCGCCCGGTCGTGGCGTCGATCAAGGAGTTCTTCGGTACGTCGCAGTTGTCGCAGTTCATGGATCAGATCAACCCGCTGGCCGGTCTGACGCACAAGCGGCGTCTGAACGCGCTGGGCCCCGGCGGTCTGTCGCGTGAGCGGGCCGGCTTCGAGGTCCGTGACGTGCACCCGTCCCACTACGGCCGGATGTGCCCGATCGAGACCCCTGAAGGCCCGAACATCGGCCTGATCGGCTCGCTGGCCTCCTACGGTCGGCTCAACGCCTTCGGCTTCATCGAGACGCCGTACCGCAAGGTCGTGGACGGGAAGGTGACCGACCAGATCGACTACCTGACCGCCGACGAGGAAGACCGTTATGTCAAGGCGCAGGCCAACACGGCGTTCAACCCTGACGGGTCGTTCGCCGAGCCGCGCGTCCTGGTCCGCACCAAGGGCGGCGAGACCGAGCTCGCCCGTGCAGAGGAGGTCGACTACATCGACGTGTCGCCGCGCCAGATGGTGTCGGTGGCCACCGCGATGATCCCGTTCCTCGAGCACGACGACGCCAACCGGGCGTTGATGGGCGCGAACATGATGCGCCAGTCGGTGCCGCTGCTCAAGAGCGAGGCGCCGCTGGTCGGCACCGGCATGGAGTACCGCGCGGCGACCGACGCGGGCGACATGATCAGCGCCGAGAAGGCGGGCGTGGTCGAGGAGGTCTCCGCCGACTACATCACGGTCATGAACGACGACGGCACGCGCACCACCTACCGCGTCGCGAAGTTCAAGCGCTCCAACCAGGGCACCT